>CAYMTF010000014.1:7621-9151 GCA_964393295.1 uncultured Methanosarcinales archaeon
ATCCCTCAATTATTGAAAAAATCCAAGAAGTAACCCCAGATATTGATTATTTTGTTAATTATAAACAATTGACTCCAAAAAACCTTTCATTTGAAAAAAGGAACATTTCTGTTAAAATATTGCTTGGTGATGCAAAAGAAAAAATCAAAGATTTGGATAATGATAGTTTTGAGGTAGTATTTTTTGACCCTTTTTCACCAAAAACTGCTTCAGAAATGTGGACTGCAGAACTTTTTTCTGATATTGCTAAAGTTATGAAGAAAAAAGCTATTTTAGCAACTTATAGTTGTGCTAGAATAATAAGAGAAAATATGGTTAAAGCAGGTTTGATATATTCAGATGGTCCTAAAGTTGGTAGAAGAGGACCTGGGACAATTGCTATTAAAGAATAATTTACTTATTCTTATGTCTTCCACGTTTCTTAACTTCTTCTAACCTTTTCAAAACTTTTTCAGCTTCTTCAGGAAATTCAGATTTGTAATTAGAAATAATTTGATCAAATAAACCTGGATAAACTTGATAATGTTTACTTTCTAAAGCACGATCAAGCAAAAATAAATCTACTGCTTTATCTTCAACTTTATCTGAAAAAGAAGTTAACCCAAAATCTATAAATTTAATCCTTTTTTCTTCAAAATCATTCATCATGTTTGAAGTTGTCAAATCACCATGAACAATATTTTTATGATGTAACAAAGCTATATTTTTACCAATATCTCTCGCTAGAATTTGATAATCATCTTGATTCTCTTTTTTATCTAAAAATGATCTTACAGTATCACCATTAATAAAATCCATTGTAATGGTCATCCTTTTATCACAGAATTCATGGAATTTTGGTGCAGGGAAACTAACTTCATCTAATCTCCTCAAAACTTTAGCTTCTCTCCTAGTTCTAAATTTTCTTAAAGATTCATCTAAATGAGCTAACCTATACTTTTTGCTAAATCTTTCTTTGATTACTTTATCCTTATCTCTGAATAATTTAGCTTCTGCTCCTTGTGAAATTAATTCCATTTTTTAAACCAATTTGATTTATTTTATAAAATTATTGGATTTTATTAAATCTAATATAGAAAAGTTTACTATAGCTAATCAATTTACTCTTCATTGAACAAAATCTTTATAAACCGGATGTTAATTTGTGTTTATACAACAATTGGGGCTGTAGCTCAATCTGGGAGAGCACCAGACTGAAGATCTGGGTGTTCAGGGTTCAAATCCCTGCAGCCCCACTTTCTAATATCTCTTTAGAGGTTAAAGAATTAATTACAAAAGTAATTCTCATCATTGATTTTTATTCATCATCACAAGTAACTCCCATTGGCCCAAAACTGCACCCATCCTCTAATAAATACCCACAAAATTCGTAAGCTAAATGAATACACTCTGCATCTGAAGAACAACCAACAACATGAGCTTTGAAACAATCTTCTAAACAATTTTCTAAAATTCCCACACAATCGCAATCATTATCACTTCTGGATATATCTTTATCATTCCAAGCATTATATTCTTTTATCTTTTTGT
>CAYMTF010000015.1:0-9100 GCA_964393295.1 uncultured Methanosarcinales archaeon
AACAGAGCCCTTCGCTCCTTTTACTAATGATAATAGTATCAAAATGTATCCAGATACTATCATGAGTCTCAAATATCTCTGTAAACAAAAATGAAGGAGCAGTTATATCATTCAGATCTACTTCAAAATTAAAAGCATCATCAATCCCAGCAACTAGAGGGTGATTTTCACAATCATAATCGTCACCATCAACATCACCATCGCCATCGTTATCCTCTCCATCACCACAATCATATTCCATTGGTTGATAACCTAACTGATATACAAATTGACAAACATTCTTCAACTTGAACATCTATAGATCCAGGAGTATAATATTCTGGACCTATTGTATCATAAACAACGTCTTCATCTGTACCATCTAATGAAACACCATATAACCTCATATCTCCACTAATGCCAAAATCAGCTTTGTTTATTAGTTGTGCATTAATTCCTATTATATCACCTTCTCCATCAACCATACAACCACCCTCTACTGAGACAACAAATATTGGTGCGATAACCCATTGGTCAGTATCAGAATCAACACACTGATATACTTTGGTGTTTATTATAGGATCCGAACCATCCATCTGAGCATTAAAGAATATCTTATACTCAAAACCTTCTTCTGATGAAGTGTCACAACCAGTTTCAAGATCAGCATCAATATCAAGATAAGTTACAAAAGATCCTTCCTCTATTGCACTACCACCAATATCATAATTACATGCTGCAAAATCTCTCAGATCTGTTACTGCAACACCAATAGCCAATTTTTCTGTACCATCTTCTTTGAACCCAATCTCCCTTAAATCAAGATAATCTTTATCAACATCATCATCATCAAAAGCTATTATTACTGGAGGAGCATTGAAATCCATATCTCCACCCATCTCTGCTTGGAACGATGGATCACATAAACCATTCCCTTCAAAATCAGTACTCCAATAACAAAGTTTCTCACCTGCTAAATGAAGTGGCAAAGTTAAAACACCCCTCTCGCCAGTACCAGCATTATATGCTGAAGCATCAGCAAGTATATTAGCTTCACATTGTGCAGCAGAAGTCCCATCTTGACTATAACAGACTTCTGCAGCTAATAAATTGTCCATCATGAAAAAATCTTCATCACCATAGCCATTACCGCAAGAGATATCATCTGAACAGTCAGAGTCATCACAATCGACATCACTATCTGCATCATTATCTGCACCATCCCAACAGACTTCAGGAGTGGTTGTATTTTCATGACATAAATCATAAGCATCACCGGTTACAGGGTCTGATCCATAACCAACTGTCCACTCACAACCACCAACAACTGCAGATGCCAAACAAATTACTTCTGTATGCGCAACCATACAATTCTGATCCACATCTTTAAAATTAGCTAACTCTTCTGGCACACAAAAATCTTCGCCATTAAATGGATCTGTAAACCAAGTACAAGTTTCAGAACTTGAATCACACATGTTTTCCTCAAAACAATCAAAACAATTAGAATCGCAATTACCCCCGTATCCTCCTCCCATCATCTCATGTGGGAAATCACACCACCCGTAACCATTAGGAGCATAATCATCTGAAACAAATTCACAATTCCCTCCTGCGGCAGCTGAGCCTTCACAAGCTACTTGAAATGCAGCTTCACTAACCCAATCAGAACCATCACTTTGGAATTCACAAGCCCAACAACTATCCTCACAATCTCCAACCCCTTGGCCAAAAGAAAACTCACACCAACAATCTAAATTACCATTTCCATCTATTTCTACACATTTAGGAGAACCTCCAGCGAAGATACAATTAGGATCATTATCACTAACTACTTCAATGTCATCAAAATCAAATCCACCTTCACCTCCTTTTTCATCTCCAAAACCACCGCCGTTTTGCCAATCAAATTGACATTCCCCATCAATAAATGCACATGGTAATAGGTAATCCTGTTTTAATGAATCACAATCAGCTTCATTATCCTCTGCATCATCACAAGTTTGATAATCTTCACCACCAATCTCTATACCATCATAATTAATATTACAATTGGAAGTACCTGAGACACAAGTACTACCATCCCAAGCACAGCCTGGTAAAACGCCACAATCACAGATTGTACCATCCAATATATCCTCACAAGCCATTGAATCGCTTTCTGCATCGCCACATTGACCACCTGAGCAAGCCGTCGCAGCATCTATATGATGGCCCTCACACCAATCTTCTTGTTTATTAAAACAAAAACTAGTTGCATCAAGGATATTATCGGAATCACAATAAATACACCCATCTATAAATCCACAACTATTAGAATCAAAATCGTAAGCCCAACAATTAACATCATCTGCAAAATCCCATAACCCAGATCCATAATTCTGCTCTACACATCCATCACCATCCCAAAAACCTTGATTTGCCCAACAATCATCAAAATCGAAAGCACCTGCGTCAGGACTACAGCTATTTCCATCCCAAATACAACCCATATGCATTCCAATCATATTACAATCCATCTCAGTTTCAACATCAAAACAACCGGCTTCATTACACTCAGAATTCCCTGAATCCCAAACACAATTACCAGAATTAGTACAAGTACTTTCACCCAAACCATCTGAATCCCAACATGCCGGAGCTTCACAACAACCTATATCTACAGAATCAACTATGCCGAACCAATCGTAATTATCATTATTAATGTGACAAAAAGATTCACCATTATTTGAATTATCTTTCCATGCACAACCCAAATTAGAGGCTAAACAAGCAGCATTATCACCATCAAACAGTTCACAACTTACATGGTCACAACATCCAGCCGGATCTTGACACCACTCATTACCTTCATCACCATTTGCAAACCAAACACAATTTGAATCCGCTTCACAACTAGCCTGGTCCCCTTCAAAATCATGACAAAACACAAAATTGTCATTATAAAAACCATGCTCATTATCTAAAGTATAACTAGTCCAATGAGAAACATTAAAAGTGTAATTACCACCACCTAGATCTGTTACATTTGAACAATCACCACACACTTCTCCATCTATATAAACAGTTGGTGAAGTGAAATTTGAAAGATTATAAAATGTTATTTGAGCACTAGAATTTATCCCTCCAACAAAGGCAGGAGTATTCAAATATGCAGTATTTTCTATTAATTGAAGATTACTCTCTGGACCAATGATCCCTGACAGAGTTAAATTCGCTAAGAATGATGTGTTAGTCCAATTTATTTCTCCAAAATTGTTAATAAATGTTAAAAAGTTAGATACATTTGAATCAGTCTCATCTAATATCTCAAAAGAATTAGAACCGTTAGCTACTAAAAAAAGATTTGAGAGAATATTAAGATTGGAAGTACCATCTAAATAAACTGAATGACTATTATTTCCCCTGGTATTAGAATGTAATTCTGAGAGGGAATTGTTATCTGAATTATTTAAATATAGACCATGACTTGATGAATAAGAGGAATTCACTTGAATGATGTCACAATCTATTATGGTTACATTATCAAAACCATTCACTTCAATACCGTTACCTTGGGACCCCATTGAATAAAAAACATAATTATCATCACAATCCAAGGTTATATCACTTGAATTTATTGAAAAACAAGTCCCGCTAGAAGTCACGTTAGTAACTAATACTAAATCTGAACTGACTTCACCACAAGTAGAATTTGTTGCTTCCATAGCAACAACCATACTACTTAACATAATCAATACTAATAAGAATAAAAAATTTCGAATAAATCTACATTTCATTTAACAATCCCTCTTTAATTTTAATCAAATTAATAACAATCCCATATAGACATTTATTAAACTTGATAACTACCTCTAAAGATCAATTAAAGAAAAATGATATATAAACTTTTCTAACACTAGAACTTTGTTCTATAACAACCTGGGGACTAAAAACCAGTTAAATGTATTCTAATTAAACAAGAATTAATATCAAAACAATTAAATAAAACCAAATAAATCTACTACAAATGTTTTCACTAACTAATCTTCCATTAAATAATAAAATTATCTTGGTCAGAGTAGATTACAATGCCCCATTTAAAGGAAACAAAATTCTAGACAATAATAAAATAAAATGTAGTTTAACGACAATTAAATTCTTACTAAAACAAGATTGTAAAATTGTTTTGATGACCCATCTTGGTAGACCAAAAGGAAAAATAGTACCTGCTTTAAAACTGAACAAAATATCTAAAGAACTAAAAAAACTTCTCCCAAAACAAAAAATAACAAAATTAAATGATTGTATTGGAGAAGAAATCAAATTCAAGATTATGAAAGGGAAACCAAAACAGATATTCCTATTAGAAAATCTCAGATTTTATTCAGAAGAGGAAGAGAACGATTATTCTTTCGCACATTCATTAGCAAATCTTGCTGATTTTTATATTAATGATGCATTTGCAGTATCGCATAGGAAACATGCATCTGTTGATGCAATAACAAAATTTATCCCTTCTGCTCCAGGATTCTTATTAGAAACAGAAATATTGAACATTAAAAGAGTTTTAAATAAACCATTAAAACCTTCATTATGGGTAATGGGGGGTGCTAAACTTAACAAAGTCAAACTATTAACAAATGGGATGAAAAAATCAGACCACATACTTCTTGGAGGAGCATTAGCTTTTCCATTCTTAAAATCAAAAGGGTTTGGTGTTGGTCATTCATTACTTGATGTTAATTCAACTAGAATTGCAAAAAACGTATTAAAAAACAAATTAAGTAAAAAAATAATTTTTCCCGTTGATTTCATCTGTACTGATAAAATTTCAACCAAGACTAAGAAACATAAAACAGTCATCAGAAAATTTGATGAAATAGAACCACACGAAATTGCTTTAGATATTGGTCCGAAAACTGTCAAAATATTTGAACACTACATCAAAGAAGCTAACACTATTGTCTGGAATGGACCAATGGGATATTTTGAATTGACTGAATTCCGCAAAGGTACTAAAAAAATAATTGAATCAATTACAAAAGGCAATAAGATTACAATCTGTGGTGGTGGAGAAACAGCAGAGATAGTAAAAAAATTGAGAAAAAAGAATAAATTCACTCATGTGTCTACTGGTGGAGGCGCTTCATTACAATTTTTATCAGGAGAAAAAATGCCTGGGATAGAATCTTTAGAAAAAAATTATAATCTCTTTAAAAAAAGAAGAACAAACCGAGGGATTAAAAGGATCTTGTTTGGTAGAAAATAATTTAGGCCCTATTAAGAATTAAATTGATTAGTTGACATCTGATTGAATAAAGACAACTCGACATTAAGATAAAAACTTTCTTTTACTAAATTTTCAAAAAAAGATTTATTTTGTAATTTTATCCCTAGACTTTTATCAATATTTATCTGAAGATTTTTTAATTTTAGATCTAATTTTTCTTCTTGCTTAACAAAATGTTCGATTCTATAAACTAAATCTTCTCTTTTAGATAAAATTTGATCTTTAATTTTATTCTGCTTTTCTGGATTTGAAAAACTTTTTATCTCTTTATATTTTCTTATCAAGTCTATAACCCCATCGCTAGTGAAATTTTTATAAACCTCAGAAAATTTAACCAAAGAGCTCTGATCCTCAGAGATCTCCCCAATTAATAAACTTCCATTTACATCCTTCAAAGAAGTTAAAAGTTTTGAATAATTCTTCTCCACTAATATTGAAGGGATATTTTCTTGCAAAGAATTTATCTCTTTAATTAAATTTAATAAATTATAACTTGAATTGAAATCCTGAATTTTGGAGATAGATTTTTTTAATCTTGATAGATGAAGAAATATCTCATCATCTAACTCTTCTTCCAATTGTTTATTATCATTTAATACATCACGTTCATTAGAAACTTTAAAATTCTCAGAATCTTCTAACTTTAATAATTCAGTATTTTTCTCTTCCCTTTTATCTTTTATTTTCTGATATCTTTTTTTACAAACTTCGTAATCAAATTCGAGATCACTCTCTTTGACCACTATCTGATTTAAAACATTATAAACATCTCTTAATTTTAAAAAAACGTCCACTTTTGAAACTTTTAATTCATCAAAAAATAGATCAAAACTATCACCCAACTCTTTACAAGAATCAATTAACTCTGGATTTAAAATTGCATCATCATTTAATGATTCCACAATCTCTTTAAATCTCTCCTCATATAAACTACATTTATCCCAAAACTCTTTGAAACTCATATTTAATTCAAAATTTAAATTATTTAGAACCAATCTTAAATCAGATACAGATCTAAAATAATTATGAATTCTTAATTCATCCCTTGAATAATCTTTTAAATTTTTGAAAGAATTTTTTATAACAGTTTTTGCATTAACAATATCTCTGCTTACAGATTCAAAATCTCCTCCTTTTTTATCAGAAGAACTACTCGCATCATCCAATTTTTTATCTGGTTGTTGATGTTCCGACAAATCTATCCCATAAAAACTATTAGTGGATGATTTTTCTACAATTTTAGAATTTTCAATCCTCTCAGTATTATCTGATAATTTAACCTCTTTTGATTTCTTTACTACAGTTCCAAAAGCTAATTTACTTATATCATACTCCACTTCCTCAGATTTTGAAGGTAATTCATTTAATGAATCCAGATTATTATTTTTAGGGAAAGAATATTGTTTTTTTAATTCCCCAATACTTTTTACGTCTTCAGCCAGATCACCTAATTCTTCATTTAAATTAGAAACTGTTTGAATACTTTCTGCCACTAAACTAGAAGATTTAGTTTTTGAACTAATCCCCTGAGCTATTGAGGTGTCATCTTTCGTATCCAATTCATCTATATTAGTATTAATAATATCTTCTTGAACCAATCCATTAGCTTTATTACTTATTAACCCTTTTTCAAAATCATTAAAAGAATAAGACCTCGAAACTTCAGGTGAATCAGAACTCAAATCATTATCATCTCGATCAACAAGGTTACTTTGAATACCTTCACTGCCACTAAGCAAAGAAACATCTTTCTCAGATAATCTCAAAACTTCTTTCTTTAAACGATCGAAATCATTAACAAAATAAGCTTTTTTTTCTTTCAAATTGGAACCAGAGATTAATTCATATTCTTTGCTAGAAATCCATTGATCAACTTCCGACAGAAGTAAAACTTCTTTCTTATTCAAAATACTAGAACTAAAACTTTGCTTTATCCTATTAACCCATGACATCTTTTAATCCTCAAAAAACATATTATAAATTGTAATTAAGTAGTTATATTAAAAATAAATCTAAACTCAAGAATAATTATCTTCCACTAACAATCTCTATTACATCACAATTTTTTAACAGATAATCCTTCCCTACTGTCTTTTTTTCTTTAATATCGATAGCTCTGATGAAATTTTTACCAAGGTCTGTATGTAATTTGTAAGCGAAATCTAACGCAGTTGTACCAGGGGGCATTAAAAAACAATCCGGAATAACATTCCCTTCTTTATCTGCTAAATTTGAACCACCTGGATAAATAGCCATATATTTTAATTTATCAAATACCGCAGAATTTAATACATCTTGGACACCTGATCCAAACTTAAATTTTTCTAAAACTGAACTTTTAATAAAATCTAGTGCTTTAACCTGATTCTCGTTTAATAGATCCTTATTAACCATATTAAAAGATTTCCCACCAGGTATATAATCAATCATTGAATGTTTTGAAGCTTCCCTTAAAGCTAATTCTGAATCAGCACTTACTGGGATCAGTAATTGTTCTGGAAACTGTCCTACTAATCTCTCATAATTCTCATAAGCCCCAGGTGCATCTACTTTGTTACAAGCGATAACCATAGGTTTAGTTATCTCCCTCAATTTAATTGCTAAATTCATCAGATCCTCTTCAGACCAATTATTAGGTCTTTCAGTATCAAGATCAAGTTTTAAAATTGCATTTTCTACAATCTTTTCAGTAACATTAAGTCCACTTAATTGAATTGCTAAAGCTTCAGAGATCTTTTTCTTTTCTTGAGTTATAGCTCTTGCAAATTTGACCCAACCTTTATTTAATATACCAAGGTACCACAAATCCAATTCTTTTTCTAAAAATTTTATATCTTCTGCGGGATCATAAGATCCTACATCAACAGATTCACCTTTTTCATTAGTACCACCAGAAATATCTATTACATGAATTAATACATCTGCCTGTCTAAGATCATCAAGAAACTGATTTCCCATCCCTTTGCCTTCGGAAGCTCCAGGTACTAAACCAGCTACATCAATCATTTGAACTGGAACAAACCTGAACTCTCCCAATACAAATCCGTCTCTCGGGTTAGAAACCTTACCAAAATCTCTAGCTACATCTTTTTGTTTAATATATCCTACCCCTACATTAGGTTTAATAGTTGCGAAAGGATAATTAGCAATCTCTACTTCTGCTAAAGTTGCAGCTTTGAAAAAAGTACTTTTTCCAACGTTAGGTTTACCTACAATTCCAATGATCATATTAGTACCAGAAAAACATCCCTTTTTATTATTTACTGTTTTAAATAGAGATAAAATTGTTAGATAACCAATATATTTGAAAAACTAGATCTTTAAATATAACTAATTAATAACTAAACATTATGTACCTGAAAAGAAAAAAAGATAATGAAAGAGCAGATAGGAAACGTATTTCCCTTAGAAAAGAAGCACCATTAGTATTTATTCTTGAAGATGATCCAATCCAAAGAGAATCTTTACAAAAAAATATTTGTTCATTTTTTGAAACATTTCAAAAGATAGAAGGTGTTCCATCACCGTTAGATATAGAAACTTTCTCATCTTATCACCAAGCTTTAGATAGATTACAAGAACCAAAACTTAAAGAAAGAGACATAATTGGGATATTAGATTATGACCTATCAAGGGGGGAAGATTTAGAATCAAGAAGACCATCGACAACATTAATCCATAAGTTAATGGATGGGAAAAATTATGATCCAAGACTTCAGATGGGGATCATTTATTCTAGTAAAGCTATGGATTTCTATACTGACCCAATAATAACCAGGTGGGAAGGAGAATCAAGGAATAGGTATCAAAAAATGCATGTACCATTATTATTGTGGCACCATAAAACTT
>CAYMTF010000016.1:0-5800 GCA_964393295.1 uncultured Methanosarcinales archaeon
TTATATAAATCTAAAAGTCTCATTTTTAAATTATTCCTTTATAGAAACTATTAATTTGAATAAATAAGAATAACTAAACCAGGTTTACCACTTAATTTTCTTGCCACGACCGAATTCATAAAGAGATAAAATCAAAATTCCACCCTTAAGGATATAATAAAATACAAAATAAGGCACTATTGGCAAATAACCAATAACATTCATTTTAACATTAGCATTCTTGTGTGCTTTATAGAAGAAAAAAGAAGACGTTAGAAATAATGCTCCGAACACAATTATCTTAGGGATATCTAAAAATAATGGATCAAAAACAACAGATATATCTCTCAAGAAAGGTAAAAAATCAAAATTTATTGCAAGACCGTTTTTAATCCTTTGATATAATGGGACCAAAAAATAATACCCTGCAAACCCCATCCCAGATAAAGCTAAACCGTACCCTACGACATTCTTAATCATTTGCATGATCCCAAAATCACCATATTTTTTATTCCCTATTAAACCACGATATTGGTAAGCACAAGATATACTACCTAAATACCATCTTCTTCTTTGTTGATAAAATGGGACTAATTTTGAAGGGCTAACTGTGTGTACATAAGCATTAAAACATTGTTTAATCCTATAATGGTTCTTTTGCATCCGATAAGCTATCTCTTGATCTTCAGTCAACGTTTTTTCATCAAAACCACCGATTTCTTTTACAACATCTGTCCTATAGATAGAGAACGGACCAGGAGCAACATATAATGAATCCAGATGACTTGTTATTCTACCGACCAAAATCATAACTATGTATTCTATCCATTGAATTTTTTGCAAAATATTTTTAGGGTTAGAAACTTTCATTGCAGGTGTCACAATCGCTAATTGAGGATCATTCTCACGAAAATAGAAAGCCAACATTTTTCTTAAAGTATCTGGTTCAACAAAAGAATCAGCATCTAAACAAGCAAAAAACTCTCCTTTTGCTAATCCAACAGCTTTATTCATTGAAGCCGCTTTACCAATATTCTGATGTGATAATAATCTGAAATAATCAGCCACGCCTTCATTCTCAATAAAACTTACAATCTTTTCTTCAGTACTATCAGAAGAACCATCATTTATTACAATGACATCTAATTTGTCTTTTGGATAATTAATATTTTTAACAGAACTTAACGTCCCAAGAATACTTTTTTCCTCGTTATATGCAGGAATTAGTATAGAAACAACAGGGAACTGATCTAATTCTGTTGAAGAGATCTCTTTTTTAAAATGAGGCCTTTTATCAAAATAAACTAGAATCAAAAAAACTGAGAAATATAATGATACAAAATAAATTACCCATAAAAATATTGTCCCAATTAAATTCATAATAAATCCTCTTTAATGACACCCAACAAACAATTAATCAACAATCAATTTGTCAAATTCCCATAACTCAGTCTTATTCTGTAGATACAACAATTTAAAGTTTTCGTTTCTTAACACAAATCTTAACCCTTTATCCGGTGCAAATAATTCTTTGGTTGTATCATCAACTAAAATAAATTTTATTCCGTTCTCCTCTAAAATAAAAGATAATGGTTTATAGTAGGAGATCTCAAAAATATCTTTTGAACTTAAAGGCTTTCCTAATTTGATCTTCTCTTCTAAAATTTTTAACCTATCAATGTCATAATCCTCTATTTTAGAATCATTACTTGAATGATTATTCTTAAAATCATAAAAATTGATGAACCTTTTGATTACATTCTCATCAGGTTTTGCTGTTCTTACAAAAGTTTCTAAAGAGGTGAAATATTCCAGAAAAAATTTATTGTGAGATAAAGATAAAATTTTAGGTTTAATATTACTTCTTGAATCATCTTTAAATTTTCCATTCACATAATCTTCCTCTAAATTTTCTAGTACAAACACTAACTCTTTTGAGGGGGCAATCTCATCAGAACGGTTAATAAAACTTATTGTAGAAAATAAAATGCTTATAACTAATATTAAAACTACATAATTCTTTAAAACTTTAAGGTTCCATTCTCTAATTATTAAATAAGATGATAATTTACTAGCTAAGTAACAAGATATAAAAGAAAAATAAATAATTAAATCTGAATTAAAATAAAAACCAATTCCAGAAACAAAAAATATCAAATAAAATATCATCTCTTCTTTCTTTCTCCAAAAGAATAATAATTGTATGATAACCAAAACCAAGATAAACATACTCATCCCACTAACTCCACCTAGATCAGAAATTATATTTAACCAAAAACCCTCATAAAAAAGAATCTTAATTGGAAACCCATTATTAAAATAAAACCAAGAAACAAACATCATTGATATTAATGAAAAAATAGACAACCTTATAGGATGACCAACAATTTGTTTTGATAAATTATCAGGGTTTGAAATATTTTTAGAAAAATCAGACACTTCTTTACCAATAGTATTAAACACTCCACCAGATACAACTTGTTCTTTCTTAATCAAATAAGCTATGATTAGTAATAATGATAAGAAAGCACTAAATAAATCAAACAGAGGTATTAATAGAAAAAACAAGGGGGCCAAATATTTTAATAACTTATTTTCACAAGTTAAAAGAAAAAAACCAATACTTATAACCAATATGGCGCCAATTTGGTTATTTATCGTTGTAAAACCATAAATTATTGCTGGAGTCAAAATTAAAAAAAACAAAAAGATACTGTTCTCGAATTTATCAATCTTTAAATTTTTACTAAAAAGGGAATAAAAAACAAGAGTTAATAATCCTAAAAAAGGAGCTATGAGGAATAAAAGATCATTTAGATTCAATTTATCTAATAATGAACCAATAAAAGATAGAAAAAAATCTAGAGGGGATAAACTTTTTAACAAATTAAAAGATAAATCAATATCATTGATTAAATTTAGATGATAATAAGTCTCTTCCCCAAATAATAAGGGGTTACCGCTATTGAACCTAATCAAGAAAACTAAAGATACTATCATCAAAGATAAGAGGATAGAATAATAATAAACATTCCTAACAAAATGATTTTCTCCTAAAACTTTTTTTAATTTTGAACTTTTACCCATTTTAATTTATTAAACATTTGAAATTATTAATTGGTCATACCATTAGCTCTTGATACAGATAATGAACATTCAACTTTATATATCTCTCCAGCAGTATTATTATAAACTAAACTAAAACATTTCTCATTGAAATAATCCAATTGTTCAACACCCATAATCTCTTTTGTGGAATTTGTCAATATTATATATTTTAGATTATATTGATCTGATAATTTCAATGCCTCTGTTCTAAACTTACTAGTGTATAATGTCTCTATATCAATAAGTCTTTCCTCAACATCATCAATTAAACTAAATCTTAAATCCATGACATTTTGCCTATTAGAATAATAATTTACTAAACCGCCTTCTTTTAAATTTGCTAAAATTCCCCAATCCTCAATTGAATTATCCAAACCTTCGGTCTGAAACCATTTAAATAATTCAACCTCTTCCTCTGATGGGGTATCTAAACTTGTTGCAAAACCTATCGCAGGGAAAATCATTGAAGGAATTATGAGAACAATAATTACTAAAGACGAAATATTCACAAAATTTTTCAGAGGAAGATTTTGTTTTATCTTTTTCTTTAAACTTTCATCATAAAGACTTAATTTTGATCGTTTATAATATGTGATTAATTGTTGATAGAACGAAGCAAAAATGATCGCCAAAATTAATCCAATGAAAGATAAAGACCTCTCAAAAGGGATAAATTTTAACCAACTTAATATGATACTTCCAATTGCCAAACTGATCATAAAAAAAAGATTTTTATTTTTATAAGAGAATAAAGAATTATATATCAAAAATATTCCTGCAAGTAAAGGTAAGAAACCTATTAACAATACCGTTTGGGTCAAATCAAAATTAGGGAAATAACTTAATAAAATTGTGTTTGGAACATTTTGCCAAATAAATTTGATCCCCTCTTCCAATAATACTCTTTTATAAAATATAAATTGAACCCATAAAAAGAAAAAACTTGAAAACAGAATTAATTCTACTTCACCAGACCTAATATTTTTTGAATCTAATTTAGAGTATAAAATATAAATAAACAAACTGAAGATGATTACTGAGGATAATGCACTACTTAATGATGCAATCACAAAAGAGATTATGAAATAATACAGCCCTTTTTCTTTGAAACCTTTCTCACCATAATCTAAAAAGAAATTAACTGTTAAAAAAGTAAACAATAAAATGAATGGGAATGGAGAAAAACTATTTACTGAAAAATTGATAGGTAAAAGTGCTGCAATCAATGCAGATAGCATAGCTCCAACATCGTTTTTTGAAACTTTTTTAGCTATTAAATACACTAAAGGGATTAATAAACAATATAATAAATTACTCAAAACTTTTGCCAGAACCTCTAATGGTAAAAATAGATTAAAAAAGGCTACAAAATAATGAAAAAATGGAAGAAAAAACAAAGTTCGCCCTCCATAAGATAAATCATCCTCATATAAAGGAACAAAATTATTAGTGATATGATCAACCTGTCTTAAATGAGAATAAGATTCATAAGTAAATTCAGAAGTTTGAAAAGCTAAATATAACCTTAATATTAAAGTTAAAACGAAGATTAACAAAACTAACTTGTTTTTCTTAAACATTATTACTATAAATTAGTATAGTTGATTTATAAAACCTCCTTTATTAAAAAAACATTAACTGAAATACTCGATAATTACCACTCCTCTTTCTTGTTCTTCTGGAGATTCATAACCTCCTATTTCAATTACTCTGCCTTCATCTTGTTTTTTTATTTCTGGTTTATATTGAGGTAATGGTAATCGTAAATATGGTCTTTCAAATTCTTGTTGCTGCCTTTCACGCTGTTTTATTTGTTCATAAATCAAATGATCTATAGTAACATCGTTAATGTTAATGGTATTAGAACATTCAATCCCGCTTGTGCCTAAATTTCCAGTAATATAACAATCACTTAATTCTTTAATTTGGTTATAATTCATTATTTTATATCTCCAATACTAATCATCCTCATCTCTTAAACAAAATATATCAACATTAAAGATAAAAACAGTATATATTGATTATGACTATTTTGCAATAAAAATGTTTGAAAGAGGAGATAATTGTCAAATCGGCATAAAGTGTAAGTGTCCCAAACATATATAACATATTATTATGAATAGGATTAAAAAAAAATTAGCTTAATAAAAACAGAATGTATTTTTTAAAAAAAATAAAAGAAAATATTGAAGAACAGATATTTAAATCTGATTGGGGAGAAGTTGCTGAGAGAAGATATGAAAACCCTTTCCCATTAAATAAAACAAAAAGAATATTACCAAATAATAAAGAATTAACCATAAATAATGTTTTTTTAGTAGATAATCCCTTATCTAAAGAAGAATTATTTACAAATTCTGATGCTGTTATTAAATATTTACCACTAAATTGTGGAGGAAGAACAGAAAGTTATTTTTACAACCTTTTTTCAGGAGCAGTTGGTCCAGAAGTATACAAAGAAACTATCTTAAAACGTGATTTAGGGATAGAATTATTAATGGAATCTGGGACTAGTCTTAAAGATTTAATTAGTTTTACTGGTACACAAAACAAAGAAACTACATTAGACATTGCTTATGAATCAGCACGTTTACTAGAATTCATTGATCATAAAGGTTATATCCATGGAGATATCAAACCAGAGAATATATTAATAGTTAATAGAGGTAGTAATAAAGATAGAACTAGAGTTGTTATAACTGATTTTGAACAT
>CAYMTF010000016.1:5810-8714 GCA_964393295.1 uncultured Methanosarcinales archaeon
TAGTTCTGATAAATTTTCTGAATTTTTAAAAAAAAATGAACCTCACAAAAGAATAAGAGGTACTAGAGGGTTTATCCCACCAGAGATATTTAAAGAAAATTTTGATTTTAACAATTATGAAGCAATACATTTTGATATGTTCTCTTATGGCTGTTTATTATATAATTTGATAAACCAAGATTATTCTGGTAAAATCCATACTTCTAATTCAGAAGAATATGTTGACATGATGATAACTGGTGAATATTTTAAAGAGAATTACAAACTTCCAATAAGTTATAATGAAGAAAAAATTTTAGAATTAATTTTATCCTGTACTGAACAGGACCCCAAAATGAGGCCTTCTTCTTTTGGTGAAGTCGTTTCTGAGCTTGAAAATTTTATTTAAATGCAAATGTTTTAATATTAAAATATAATTTCTAAATAAACATGAATAATTTAAATAAAACTATTAAGCACTATATCCATACGTTATTCCAAGATATCACCTCATTTGGTGGGATTATATTTTATGGTTTTGTACTATTATCTGTCCTTTTATTGAAAAAAACAGGCTTATTTTATCAATTATTATTTGGATTAGTTTTCACTTTCCTAATCACTGTTCTAATAAGAACTTTTTATTTCAAAAATAGGCCAAAAAAACAAAGTCACACAAACTATATAGAACGAATTGATGCTTCTTCATTCCCAAGTTGGCATACTGCTAGAATATTTTTTTTAACATTTGTTTTCATTAATTTATTCTCTGAGAATATCTTATTGAAAGTTTTCTTTGTAACATTAGCCTGTTTAACTTCTTATTCAAGAATATTTTTAGAAAAACATGATTGGGTTGATTTGATTGGTGGTTTTATTTTAGCAATTATAACTTATTATCTTACTAACTTATTATTTTAATAATTATTTCCTAACTCTAACTTTTACAAAATCTCCTAACGTAAAACCATCTGCTCCTTTTTTTATATTTTTAGATATAAAAGAATCATTTTGATCTTCTTTAGTATCATTAGAATTTTCCGAATTATTTTCTGAACCAATCTTTCTGATCAAAGTTAAATTTAATGAACGCTCTAGTTTCTTAGCAATTTCAATCCGTGGTTTTAATTGTCCTGATTCCCACTTTTGAATCACACTGACTCTTTCTTTCAATAAATTTGCAAATTGTTCTTGAGTCATGTTTTTTTTAGATCTAGAACGCTGAATTTTTTGACAAAAATCTGATACTAATTCCAAATCTTGATTATGTATATATTTATTACTAGCTCTCACAATCTTATCATTGCTACTACCAAAATTCTCTGAAAATTTAATTGAATTAGGTCTCCCACCAAGCTTATTCCCATAACCAGAACAATTAGTACATAATAGTAACTCAGAACCTTCAACCTTGGTCCTAAATAAAGAACCATTCTTACCACACATCTCACATAATGTCATTATTGTGTATAAATTACATATTGGATATAAACTTTTCTTAATTTAAAACTTTATTATAAAAAAACATAGAAATATGGGGTATATTACTTCCCCTTCCCAATACTCGCTAAAATTTTCTCAACAACTTCATTTATTGAAAGGTCAGTTGAATCAATAACAAGGTCATAATTAGTTTTATCAAAGGGATTTAATTGATAATATTGTTGATATCTCTTTTTTTCAACTAATTCTCTATTACTAATCTTAGAAATTTCATCTTTTAGACTTTCAGCAGTCTCTGATGGTCTTAGATTATTTACTATATCAGAATAAATCCTTCTTGCTCTCTCTTCAATAGTTGCATCAATAAAAATTTTAACAGAATTTGGTATGAAATGAAAACTCAATCTTCCATCAATAACAAAATTATCCTCATTCTTACCAAGTGAGACTTGTCTATCATCTAATTGCCGATCAATTTCTCCATCATCATTATCCGCAATTTTTCCTAATTGTTCTAAGGTAACCCCTTTATCTTTAGCAATTGACCTCATTAAATCACCTGTTGAATAATGTTTTAGACCCAACCTTTCAGCAATTATTTTGCCAACTGTACTCTTACCAGAACCAGGAGTTCCTGAAATAGTAATTATCATTCAAATAAAAAAAGTTAAATTATTAATAAAGTTTTAGTTTAATAAGTATTGTGTTAACAACAAAGATCACCTTATTTTCTCATAATTAGTCTTTTGTAATTTGCCACTAAATTCAAGAACCCATTGTTTGATCCAAAAAAAAGCTGCTTTTAATAAACCCCACTTCTCAAAACGTCTCATCGAAGTTATACAGAAATTATTAATACAAATATAATCACCATACTTGCCTAACCTTCTAATTAAATCTTTATTTTCTTTCACAACAATACTTTCATTAAAACCATAGATATTCTCAAAATCTTTCCTCCTACAAATTTGGACCCCTGAACTTCCATGATAAAAACCAGAACTATGCATCAAATTTTTTAAGGCCATTAGAAATTTAAAAGATAAATTTTTCTGATCTGGTTTAACCTTTAATGTTGCAAATGAATGGTTAGTTTTAAATTTAGAATTTATTATTTTTAAACAATCATCTTTAAGGATAGTATCAGCATCTAGAAATAACAATAGATCTCCTTTTGCTTTTTCTGCACCAATATTACGTGCTAAACTAACATTTGCAACATTACATGAATGAATTTTAATTAATTGGTTCAGATTTTTATCTCCCTTATAATTATTAATTAATTTTTTAATAACTAATTCAGATCCATCAGAACAGCCATTCAGAACTACAATTATTTCAAATAAGGCATAATCTTGTTTGATTAAATTTATTAAAGTTTTATTGATATATCTCTCCTCATTATTAGCAGGGATAATTATTGAGATATATCTGTTTTTTATAGTCATTAAAGGTACAATTATTCTGGGTTTTTATAAAACT
>CAYMTF010000017.1:0-1436 GCA_964393295.1 uncultured Methanosarcinales archaeon
GGGGATTTGGGTTCAAGGTTCATGTATTGGTAATGGGTTTCTTAATAATACCGTCTATAACCATACTAATCACGGTTTAGGATGTATTGACAGTGATCTAAATGTTTTTGCTTTCAATATGTTTGCAAATAATTCTGTGGGAGAAGATTATCAGGTTCATGTAGATAATTCTGCATCAAGCCTCTTCCATGAGAACCAAATAATCTCCTCAGACGGTAATGTCTTCATAAAGGATTCAGAAAAATTGTTCTTTTCCAATAACACGGTTAATTCTACTCAAGATGTTAGTTTAGTAATAAATGATAGTTCGGAATTAACTATTAATAATAATACTTTGTATAATAATGTAGAATTTAATCAAGTGCCAAGTTCAATATTTAATTACAATTTTGTACAGGATAATATGGTTGTTGTTGAAAGTAGTGTTTTCCAAATGGTTGGGAATAATGTAACTAATAATTTAACCATTTTGGATTCAGATAGTTTAGATGTTAGAGAGAATGCGTTGGTTAATAATTTAATTAATGATACTACTACATCTGTATTTAGTGATAATGTTCTGAAGACTTTGTTCTTAATAGATTTTAGTAGTGGTATTGTAGAGAATAATGATGCTGATGATGTTAATGGTACCTCCTTTGATTTTGAGACTGTAACTGATTCTTCAATAATTGGTAATAATATTCAAAATGCAACTGTAGCAATGATATTGCATTCAAATTCAGATGATAATACTCTTCACGAAAATTGGTTAAAAGATAACGTGGTTTTAGGATTAAATATTACTAGTTCTACTGGAAATAATATCTATAATAATTATTTTGAAAATGATAATAATGTTTATGATGGCAGTGATAATCTCTGGTACACAGATTATGCTTGTGGAACCCCTAATGTTGTTGGTGGGCCATGTATAGGGGGTAATTTTTATTCAGATTATTATGGGTTAGATAATGGTGATAATGGTCGTAATCAAGGTGATGGGGTTGGTGATCAGCCAGAGAATTATGTGATTAATATTGGTGATGATAATGTGGATATTCTTCCTATTGTGTTGTATGTTTCAAGACAATATTTTGCTCCAGAAGATCCAGACACATTAGCAATGCCAGCTTATGCACCTTTATCAGGATTATTAGAAGATGAAGAAGTTGTTCCTAATATGATTCAAATAATTAATTATACCTCTGGAGGTGGGATTTATATGTCAATGCTAGGGTTATTTAATCAATCTAATGTTCATGCAGAAGATTTGATAATCAGATTTAATGAAAATAAAACTTTTATTAATGTGACTGGGGTCACAGGTATAGATGATGAATATAATTTATACCTAAATCATCAAAATAAAATTAATCATGGGATTTATATTTGTCCTAATGCAAACGAAAGTTTAAATTCAATTAATGATTCATGTACAGATATCATCTCGATTA
>CAYMTF010000017.1:1446-2187 GCA_964393295.1 uncultured Methanosarcinales archaeon
GAATGAATTTATTGGTCAATGTTACGAATGATTATTACTACCTTGAGGGGGTTGATAATAGTTCAATTGGGGCTGGAATAAATGAATCAGATTATTGTGGTGCACATATTTTCCACAATGTGATCTTAGATAAGAATATCAGTTGTGAGGGTGATGCTTTATTTGCAAACAATGATGGGATTACAATAGACTTAAATGGTTTTACTATCTCTGGTAATGGGTCTGGGATAGGGATTAATGTTAGCTCATTTGATAACGTTTCAATAATTAATGGTGTTGTTGAGAATTTTGAAACTGCTATATTTATTGATCCAGCAGTGGGGATTAATGTAAGTGGTATAACTGCAAGATGGAACGTTGAAGGGATCTATTTTGAAGAAATTAATGAAAGTTATATTGGTGATAATAATATAATTAGTAATAGTAATTACGGGATTCATTTAGTTGAATCAATTAACAATACAATTAGGAATAATTTCATCTCAAATAATAGGTTTGATGGTATTTTTACTGAAAGGAGTGATTTAAATCTGATTACTAAAAATAATATCTCTGATAACTTTAAGAAAGGGTTAAACCTGGAGGATAATTCTGATAGTAATTTAATCTATGATAATTATTTTGATAATACTCTTGTTGATGCAAATAGCGGGTGGGGAAACAGTTGGAATACAACTAAAAATTGTTCAATTGATGGTTACACAAATATAATCGGGGGACCTTGTCAAGGTGGAAATTTTT
>CAYMTF010000017.1:2197-8330 GCA_964393295.1 uncultured Methanosarcinales archaeon
AGATCCTTTTGCACCTTATGAAATGACAACTCCTGTACCACATACAAATTATGCAGGAATTGATACTACTAATGATGGTGTTGGTAATATAAATGTCCCTTTCAATGATGATGGTCAAATTGGTATTGGAGGAGACCATTTGCCAATAATGGAAGAAGGTTATGTGGCTTGTGGTGGTACTGGTGTTGTAATAAATACCAGTTTAACTTTAACTAAAAATGTTTCAGTGGAAGGAGATTGTTTAATAATAAATTCTTCCAATTTGATGATTGATTGTAATGGTAATAATTTCATTGGTAATTCCAGTGGTTTTGCTCGACGAAACCTGTGCCTTGGAGCTGTTTTGCATTCAAAGTTGAAAATAATGATAATGTAACAATTCAAAATTGTGAGATTCAGAATTTCACGTGGGGAATAATGCTTGGAAATTCAACTGGTTCTATAATTAAAGGTAATACCCTCCTAGATAACACTTTACATGGGATTATATTGGGAACAGAATCAGGGTTTTTATCTGTTGATGATGCAATTGTTTATGACAATGTTATGAAAAGGAACAATTTTGGTTTAGGGATAGATAATGTTTCTAGTAGTAATATTTCCTCTAATTTTATTTATAATTCTTCAACAGCTGGGATATTATTAGATGCCTCAAATAATAATACTCTATCTGGGAATATATTAAAGAATAACTCCCTGGGTTTATCAATAAAAGGATCTAATAATAATAGTGTTATTCTGAATGATGTTTTCAATAAATTTTTGAATGAGAGTATTAGTATTAATCTTTCAAATTCTTTTAATAATTCAATTTTTGACAATTATTTTGAGAGCACCTATAACGCTTTTGATGACGGATCTAATTACTGGAATTCTACATATAATTGTTCAGTCTCAGGTTATAACAATATTGTTGGAGGACCTTGCCAAGGGGGTAATTTTTGGTCAGATTATAATGGTACTGATAATGGTAATGGTACTTCTCCTTATGATGGTTACCCTTGGAACGTTTCAGAGGATTTAATTGGGAATCAATATATCCCTTATAATTCATCTAACAATATTTCTGATGGTGGGGATTATCTCCCATTAGTATATACTTGTGTAGAAAATTGGGATATAAGTTCATGGTCAGATTGTAGTGGTGGATCCCAGATAAGAAATGTTACTGATTTAAATTCTTGTGGTACAATAACAAATAAACCAACTACCTCACAATCGTGTGGTGGTGATCCTGGATCTAGTAGTAGTGGTGGAGGTGGTGGAGGTTCTTCATCAAGTTCTACTGAGACAGTTGTAGAAGCGGTTTATTGTGCACAATCATGGACCTGTGGGTCTTGGTCATCCTGTTCAAATGGGGAACAGATTAGAGCTTGTATTGATGAGAATAGTTGTAACACTAAATTGTCTTCTGGGAGTGTAACTTATGTAGCAGAAGTAACTAAACCTAGTGAGGAACAAGCTTGTTCAGAAAGTTCAAGTGAAGATCAAGAAGTCCAAGTAACTTATTTTGATCAAGATACATCCGATACTTCTGCAGAACAAGGCGGCTCAGATGATTCTTCAGAAGAAACAACTACTGAGCAACAATCAACTGGTTTTGATGGTCCTGTAAGAACTCTGGCTTTGTCTTCTTTGGCAATATTATTCCTGTTTGGAGGAATCTTTACTTATTGGGAATTTGGAGTGTTATCTAATCGGGTAAGAAGAAAACTAAGGAAAACTAAAGTTATGATGTCAAACTCTTCAATTGAGATCTTGAAACAGGAGTATAAATCAATTTATAATATGTATCTTAAATTATCTGAGAAGGATAAAAGGAACTTTTATACTAATGTTAATAGGTTAAGAGGGAAGATAGAAGAACAATTAAAAGCAGAAAAGATTGTTGAAGAATTGTTTGGAGATTCACATAAAGGGGATTTACATACTCAAAAGAAGAATTATTTGAATATCTATAGAGAATATCAAAAATTAGCTCCAAAATCTCAAGAGAAATTTTATCCTAAACTTGTAGCATTAAAAGAGAGTCTTGATCATGGGAAGCTTGTGTGATTACTTTTTATTAATATTTTTCAGATACATTTTTAATATATCACCAATTAAATTTTTAATATGAAACCTTTACCTTCTATGAAAGAGAAAAAGAGATATTTAGTAATAAAAGTGTTCTCAAAAAATAAATTTTCAAAATCTATGATAATTAAATCATTAAAAGAAAATTTTAAAACTTTTTTTGGATTGATGTCATTATCTAAAGCATCAATAATGGTTCTTGGTGAAAGGTTCAATGATCAAAATCAAACAATTATGATTAAAGTGAGCAATAAATATGTTGAGGAATTAGTTTCTAGTTTGATTTTGATTAAGGAAATAGAGGGAAGTAAAGTTTCAATAAAATCTCTGATCTGTTCTGGAACAATTAAAAAAGCGGCTTTACATTTGTAACAATTTAACTAAATTCAATAGAAAAGTAAATAAAGGATTAAGGATATAAAATTAAGAATTTTGAGGTATTAAGGATACAATGAAGATGATGGATAAAATGGGTTACGATCGTAGTATTACGATGTTTTCTCCAGATGGGAGATTATTACAGGTAGAATATGCAAAAAAGACTGTAAAACAAGGGTCAACGGCAATAGGATTAGTTTGTAAGGAGGGTGTTGTACTAGTTGCAGATAAAAGGGTTAGTTCAAAACTAATAATCCCTGAAGCAATTGAAAAAACATTCAGAGTTGATGAGCATATAGCGATCACTGCAGCAGGGATAATCCCTGATGCAAGAGTATTAGTTGATAGGGTTCAATTAAAAGCTCAACAACATACTGTTACTTATAATTCCAAAATAGATGTGATCTCAGTTGTTAAAGATATTTGTGATTTAAAACAGATCTGTACTCAGTCTGCTGGTTTACGTCCTTTTGGGGTTTCATTATTAATTGCAGGTATAGAAGAAGATGGGGAACCAAGATTATATCTTACTGAACCATACGGTTTGTATTTCCAATATCGAGCTGCAATAATTGGTGAAGGTGATGTAGAGATTGAGCAAATGCTTTTGAAACGATATAAACAAAACATGTCTATTAATGCAGGGATATCTTTGGCAGTTGGTTCTTTAAAAGAATTTTTAGGTGCTGAATTCGATGTTGAAAGGTTAGATGTTGTTTATATTAAGTCTGACGAGAGAAGGTACCATAAATTAACTCGGGACGAATTAAAAAAATTAAGATTTTAAGTGGTAATTTATTTTAGTTTTTTAATTAATTAAATATTTTTTAAATTTTTAAATAATATTAAAAGAAGTGGTTAAATATTAACCATTTTGGAGATAAATAAAATGAGTGATGAAAAAATAATTCTTGCAAGATTGAAAAAAGGTGGGTGTAATTTCGAGATTAGTATTGATGCTGATTTAGCATTAGAATTTAAAGAAGGTAAAATTGATAATGTCAGCGAGGTTTTAAAATCAGATCGAATTTTTTCTGATGTTAAAAAAGGCAGAGTAGTTTCTAACGAAGAATTAGAAAAAGTGTTTGAAACAACCGATGTTTCCATAATTGCTAGTATAATTATTAGGAGAGGAGAGATCCAATTAAGTTCTGAACATAGGACAAAAGAGCGTGAACAAAGAAAAAGGCAATTAATTGATATGATTCATCGTTTGACAATAAACCCTAATGGAGGGATTCCACATCCAATCAATAGAATTGAAGCTGCATTAGATGATGCAAAAATTAGTTTAAGTGACCATAAGACTGTTGAAGAACAGTTTGATGGAATTATTAGCAGATTAAGGCCAATTATACCTCTAAAAATAGAACAAAGAGTTTTATTAGTACAGATCCAATCTTCTGATGTAGGGAAAACTAATGGTTTCATTAGAAATAATAGTAAGGTTTTAAAAGAGGACTGGGATTCTGAAGGTAGTTGGAGGATAAAAATAGAAATTCCTGCTGGGATTCAACAAGATGTAATTGATAAGTTGAATTCTTTAACGCATGGAAAAGTAATAATAGATATTGAAAATGAGTAATGGATTAATAGTTGAAGATAGAAGTGTTGTCATCCCTGGTGAAATCTTGGCCAATGGGATGGATTATCTACCCGGTAATAATGCTTACCGAGAAGGTGAAGTTATTTATTCTAAAAGTTTGGGTTTAGTTTCTCTCTCAGGTAGAGTGATTAAAGTAACACCAGTGGCAGGACCTTATCAACCAAAAGTTGGTGATAAAATTATCTGTCAAGTAAAAGATATTGCAATGTCTGGATGGAGGGTTAAAACTAATACAGCCTATTCAGCAATGTTGAATGTTAAAGATGCTACTAATAAATTTATCAAAAGGGATGAAGATTTAAGTAAAATTTTAGGTGTTGGAGATTTTATAATCGCAAAAATTAGTAGAGTTACATCTCAAAAATTGATAGATTTAACTATGAGGGAACAAGACTTGTTTAAAGTTAGTGGTGGCCGAATAGTAAGGATTAATTCTTTAAAAGTTCCAAGGATTATAGGTAAACAAGGTAGTATGGTTAGTTTGATTAAAAAATATACTCGGTGTGATATTACTGTTGGCCAGAATGGTTTAATTCTTGTAAGAGGAAGAGAAGCAGAACATGAATTTTTGGCAGAAGAAGTTATTAAGATGGTTGAATCTAAATCTCATCAAAGAGGATTAACTGAAAAAGTTGAAGCTTTCTTGAAAGAAGAAGCAAGTAAAATTGAATCATTATCTAGTTCTAATGTAGGAAATAATAATGAATCTACTGAGAACCCAGAAGAACAAAATGGGGGAGAAGAATAAAATGGCTTATACAGAAAGATTAGACGGAAGTAAAGCTTACTTATTACGTCCTATGGAAGCTATAGTAGGAATTATTCCTAATGCAGAAGGTTCAGCTTATTTTAAGATTGGAAACACTATTGCATATGCAGCGGTTTATGGTCCGAGAGAAGTATTCCCTAGGTTTATGTCAAACCCTAAAAAAGGAATCCTAAGGTGTCATTATAACATGTTACCATTCTCTGGAACTGGTGAAAGAATCAGGCCTGGTAATAAAAGGAGGTCACAAGAGATTTCAATGGTAATGCAAAAAGCATTGTTGCCAGTAGTAGATTTGGATGCTTTTCCAAATTCAATGGTTGAAGTTTATGTTGAATTTCCGCAAACAGATGCAGGAACAAGATGTGCAGCTATTTCTGCAGCATCAATGGCTTTAGCAGAAGCTGGTATCCCAATGAAAGATATGGTAAGTTCAGTAGCTGTTGGTCAAGTTGATGGTGCAGTTGTCTCAGATTTAACTTATGAGGAAGAAGCTTTTGATGCAATTGTCTCAGATATTCCTGTAGCAATGTTACACAATAGCAAAGAGATTAGTTTGTTACAAATGGATGGTGAGATCTCAAAAGAAGATCTAATTGCATCATTAGAACTAGCTAAAGAAACTGTTGAACAAGTTTATGAGGTTCAAATGAAAGCTTTAAAAGAGAAATATCAATTTAATGATAATAGTGAGGTAAAAGAAGAATGAAATCATTTCTAAGTGTTACAGAAAACGTTTCTCATTTAGCTTCAAAAGGTAAAAGGTTGGATAATCGTGGTTTAACTGATTACAGAGGTCCAATTACTGTTGAAACTGGTGTTGCAAAAAGTGCAGAAGGCTCAGCAAGAGTACAAATTGGAGATACAGTTGTTATGGCTGGTGTTAAAATGAGTTTAGAGAAACCATACAATGATTCTCCAAATGAGGGCGGGATCATGATTAATGTGGAATTAGTTCCAATGTCAAGCCCAGAATATGAACCTGGGCCTCCTACTATGAAAGCAGTAGAAATTGCAAGAGTTACAGATAGGGGAATAAGGGAAGCTAAAGCTATAGATTTCAAAAAATTATGTGTCAAAGAAGGCGAATTAGTATGGTTTATTTCTGTGGATATTGTTAGTATTAATGATTCTGGAAATTTATTTGATGCAGCTTCAATGGCGGCAATAGCAGCCTTAAAGGATACAAATTTTAGGCCTTTTAATGAAAAGACTGGAATTGTAGATAATAAAGGTAAAACTGATCAGCAGTTACCAAATTTAAAAGAACCTTTATCTGTTACAGAGATTAAAGTTAATGGTTCATT
>CAYMTF010000018.1:0-8319 GCA_964393295.1 uncultured Methanosarcinales archaeon
TCGAATTTAGAAATATTTATATACTATTTTTTTTAAAATTTTATTATATAATAGAAATTAATTTTTATTAAAAATGAATTAGATAATAAAAAAATCAAAACTGTTCTTCAATAATTATTTGGAAAGTTTCAAAAGGGTGCCACAGAAAGTTTTAATGGCAGACTTATTTTGTTTTGGTTCAATTATTGGTTTTTTATATTTAATGAAATATTTAATCTCATATTTTGGGGAATTATTATTACCAATTGGTACCTCTCAAGATGAATTGAAAGCTTTTGTGTTGAATAATTCTATGGATAAAGTTAAAGCTATTGTTGGTAAAGTTCAATTGTTTTCAATAGTTTTTTCAGTGATTTTAATTTTGGGAATTTTTTTTTTGACTTATCTGTATTTTAATTCTAGGGAGAAAGTTTGGTCTTATTTTTTAAAAAAAAATGATAAAAAATTATTTTTTAAATTTATTTTGTTTCTGATTTTATCTTTTCTGATTTTGTTTGTATCATTCTTGATATATTTACTGATTATGTCTTTACTAGTCCTTTTGGTTTCAACTTTAACACATAATAACCCAAATTATATCTCTATAACAAGATCTTTAACATTGTTTGTAGGTTACATATTCTTTTTATTATTATTTTATGAGTTTAAACATAACTTTTTTAAATCAACTTTAATATGGTCCTCTATAGGTAAATCGTTCTCAAATTTTTGGAGAAATTTCAAGAAAATTATTAAATTAATGTGTGTGTTGGTTATAACATTAGTTATTATCAATTTTATTGTTCTTTCAATAATTGAGAAAATATTTAGTCAAAATTCAATAGTTTATCTTATTTTTCAATCAATTAT
This sequence comes from uncultured Methanosarcinales archaeon, assembly GCA_964393295.1. Taxonomy (GTDB): domain Archaea; phylum Nanobdellota; class Nanobdellia; order Woesearchaeales; family GW2011-AR9; genus CAYFJV01. The sequence goes on from CAYMTF010000018.1 coordinate 850, forward strand.
TTTTATATTATTTTTATCATGGTCAAGGAACTATTTTTATCAAACTGTAAAAGGTGACCACAAACATCACAAATCTTAATAAGAATTTCTTTCATCCATTTCAGTGAAATAAGATTTACAATAATCTAACCCGGCAATAGCAGAATTAGCAGTGACAGAAAAAGGTACTTCGTATCCATTAATTTTCTTATTTATCAAAAAGCTTGAATAGTTATCGTTATCAATATGATTAATTATTTGGTAAGACTCATGCTCATCATTAGTCCAATTTACTATGTAGCTAGAACTTTCTAAACTACCATAAGACCGTTTTTCTCTGGAACAAATCATCTCTAATTGACCGTCAGAAGTTTCTATCGGGACTATGACTCCTGAATTGCAAGCACCAATAAGTCCAGTGGCCAATAATAATTTTGTTTTTTTCATTGTATAGAATAAAAATTTTCATTCTATATTAATTAGTTTTAATATATAAGTGGTTTGACATATTTTGATTGATAATAATGTTTTTTATTGATTCTTTCGAGATAAATTACTCATTTTAATCACTGATTTATAATCTTTTTTTATCCTCTTAGAAATCTTTCTGATCTGTTTGAACTTTTTAATTTGGCCAGTGTAAGATAATTTCTCATTCTCAAATTTTAAGTTGTGTGATAAAAAAACAACATCAAAATTTCCTTTTTCAATGAATTGTTTTGGGTGTAGAACATTTGTGAGATTAATGTGTTTCTTAATTATTTTTATCCCTGGATTAAATTCTATTTTAGAGAAAGTATCTAATCCAGTGTCATACCCTGCATTTTTATGACAATAATTAATCAATTGTGTGCATATGAAAGTATTATCCTCTTTCTTTTTATTTTTTCTAAATGTGAAGTTGTATGGTTTTCCTACTTGATTTTTAGCACATTCTATGATTTTTTTAATCTTTTTCTTTTTATCATCTGTTTTTTTATTAATCCTTAATATTGCCATGGTATCATATTCTGTGAATAAGTTGTGATAAGATATATATTGGACGCCTTCAGCTCTAGAATGTATGAATCTGTTACCACCAACATAAAGCATAGAATGGGTTACTGCCCCCCTTATGATTAGTGATGATGCTCTTTTAAAATTTCCTACAATTATAATGTCTCCTTTATTTAAACTTTTTTTTGCTTTTTTAAGGTCAGTTTTATTAAGCAAATTTTTTCTTTTATGTATTATAATTCTAGCAAATAAAAACATTAAGTTAGCAGTTATTTTTTTATGAGTCGGATAGTCCTTCGGAAAATTATTAATCAGATTATAACTTCTTAAATATTTAATTAAATTCATTAAATTAAAAGAATTAATTTGAATTTATAAAATGTTATCTTTTTTTATCCTTTTTTGAAATAAACATTACTTCTTGGAACATTAAATCTATTCTGGAATCACCTTGACAATCATAAATTGAACATATTGTTGGTCTTTTTTCATAAACTGTGCATTTACCTTCTTCTTCATCTAAAAATATGCATGCGCTGAACCCTTCATGTTTAGGTTTTAAGAGATATTTATCACCTTTAATGATTATGTTTTCTAGACCTAATTCTATCGCTTCATCTTCGTAAACTTCTTTTTTAGCAAAATAACAGCAAGAATTAAGACAATAATTAACTTTACACCCGGAACAAACAGTCATCTCTTAAAAGACAAAATAAAACAGGTTTAAATGTTTTTAGAGTATGATTTGTATATAATATATCATTAATTCACTTTGAAATCTATTGATTAAACACACAAATTATTTAAAAGAAATAGCCTATTATTCTTGGATTGATATAAAAAGGGATTCAAAATGGAAATTAAAGATATACAAGCAAATACTGGGAAAATAGAACTACAAGCTGTGGTTATCAGTAAGGATGAACCAAGAAATTTTGAAAAGTTTGGTAATGAAGGTAAAGTGTGTAATATTACAATCAAAGATGATTCTGGCGAAGTTAAAATGACTTTATGGAATGAGCAGGTTGAACAAGTTGGTATTGGTGACAAAATTCATTTAAAGAATGGTTGGTGTTCAGAGTTTAGGGGTGAAAAACAAGTCTCTTCAGGAAAATTTGGAGAACTAATAATACTAGAAAAAGCTTCAACAGAAGTTTTCACTAATGACCCAAACATGTTATCTCAAAAAGAAGTTATTGAAGAACAATTAGGACAATTAAGTGATGATCAAGAGTTAGAAGACCCTACTGATGAAGAAGATAAAAATGATTCTGATGATGAATTAGAAATTATTGAAGAAGAAGTAATTTAGTAAGATTTTTATGTGATTAAGTTTTACCTTTATAATAAGAGGTAAATAAATGTTACAATTTTTTAAAAAATTTCATATTATTACCAATTTTCCTAAAGGGTATCCGTTCTATAAAAAAGTCATAGCGAATATAATTTATCTCTTTACTGGTATTGTGGTTCATCCTAGGAAGAATTTTTTGAATAATAAAGATTTTATCAGAGCAAAATTAATCTTAAAAAAAGGGGATATAGCCTTATTGGGTAATCTCCGAGAAGCTTCTTCATTATTTATTAGTGGTCCTGTTACCCATGCTGCATTATACGTAGGACATAAAAAGTTTATTCATGCGATTACTGATGGGGTTCAATATTCTACATTACATCATTTTTTTACTGAATATGATACCCTAATAATCATGAGGTTACCGAAAAAAGTTAAAAATCGTAAAAGGAAGATCAGGGAAGCGATAAAAAATGCAAAGTTACAGATTGGAAAACCTTACGATTTTGATTTTAATGGTAAATCCGATAAATTTTTTTGTACAGAATTAGTGAATTATGTTTATACAAAAGCTAAACATGATACAAAACTTAAGACTGTTGGTAAATTTAGAAAATCTAAACAAAAAATTATAAAAAAATGGATTAGTGCAACTAGAGCTTTACATCCAGTGAAATTTGTTGAGGAAGGTAATTTTAGAACTGTTTATTTATCTCATAATTTAGGTGTTAGGAGAAGTTTATATTATAAAGGAAAATAAAAATAATCATTTCAACCTTTGGAATATTTCTTCTGATGCTATCTCCACAAAATTTTCAATATTTTTTTCGTTAATTATAACTGAGTCCTGGTTAATTTGGTCATATATTAAAAATCCATTTAAAGATACCATCACATGATATTGTTCATTGATATCTCCTTCTTTTATGCCTAGGTATGATTCAGAACATATCCTCTCCTGGGGATTATATTTTTTGAATTCTTTAACTAGACCCATTATATAATGGTCGTCTTCTGCAGAATATAAAAATTTTCTAATTGAGTCTTCATTTTCCATTTTTGATCAGAATTTTGTTTATTTTATAAAGTTATGCTGATTTTTTATAAGGTGATATGATGTTCAAATTTTGATCAAATGAAGTTATGAAGCCATCCCCAAAAATATATTCTGCGTCAACTTGTCCAACAGTAGCTTCACGTGGTTCATAAACAAATTCTGTTGCATTGAAATAGGCAACTTTATTCAATTCTTTACCCATAAATATCTTTGGTAATTGGGTTACTGTCTCAAATGGTTTATTCCAACTTACTAGGATTTGCATTTTATCTGGGTGTTTCCTTGCACCTGGTAACAATTGTGGCCAGAACCCTTTAATTCCTAAATTTGTCTGTTCATAACTGGCCATATAAATTGAGGTGACTTCCCCTGGGAAAAATTGTCTTTTTCCATCAACATAAAATTTTCCTTCTAATGGTTTAGAATAAAATTCTTCACTTCTTTTTGGATGAAAAATAAGGTTTGAAAAAGTTTTTATTGCTGATGCTACTGTCCCTAAAAGGCCATTATTTTTTCTTTCACAAGAATATAGTTTATCAAAATCATTATACCCTTCTTCTTTCATGATTATTTTCTGTTCTAGGTCTAGAAATTCTTCGTTTGATCTGCCATAATAAGACCAAACCAGTTTTGGTATTAACCCGAATCCAACATTAAAACCATTTTGATTATTAACTTTTAATAAAGCTAAGTTATCGGTGATTATTTCTCCTCCATTTTGATTTTGATGGGTTATGTATTCTGATAATTTTATAGCTTTAGTTTTTCCTAGTCCAGTTTTCATCTTTAATCTGTCAATTTGACAATCGTAAAGATTGAACGGGATGGCCCAATTATTCATGGTACCATATGCAAATGGTGCAATTATATCTGGTACTTTCCCCCAGTGTTCTTTAACTAATGATAAAGTATGCGCTGCAGTTCCGTCACCACCGCCAATACCTAAAAGTGCCGGTTTTCTGGAATGATTACTATAATTTAAGATCAAATTTTCTAATTCACTTAAACATGTAGTAATAACGGTTTCTCCTTCAACATTATTTCTGAGAGAATTAATTAGTCTGTTCCCTTCACGTGCGTTAAAATTACCAGCATTTTGATTAATTATGGTTAAATGTTCAAACATAATCATCATTTATTATAGTGTTTAATAAAGATTTGTGATCTTTTGTTGCTAAATAGTGTTAACAGAATATTTTATGGATTATTTATCTTAATCGAAATTATTTTAAATGATCCTCCAATAATTATTTATTATGGCTAACAAACTTCTTATTGGTTCAGGCAACCCAGGAAAAATTGAAAGATGGAAAAATTATCTTGATGGGATTGAGTTAATTACACCAAAAGATTTGGATTTGAATTTAGAAATTAATGAAGGGATGACTTCTTTAAAAGAAAATTCAATTTTGAAAGCAGGAATTTATGCAAAAGAATCAAATTATCCTTCTTTAAGTGAAGATACTGGTTTATTTATTGAAGAATTGGGTGGTAGACCTGGTGTTGCTGCAAGAAGATGGGGTGGAGAGTTACCAGATAATGTTAGTGATGAAGATTTCAAGGAATTTGTAAAAAATAAAATTTCTCATTTAGAAAATCCTAATGCTTATTTCAAATCTGTTATTTCAATTGCTTATCCAAATGGAAGAACTGAATCAATCACACAAAAGATTGAAGGTGTGTTAGATAAGAGTAGACTTGAAGATGATAGTTTTACTAAAGGATTCCCATTATCAGCAGTTTTTGTGTTTAATAGTACAGGTAAGACTTGGGTTGAGATGAACCTTGAAGAAAAAAGGTTTATTGATCAGGATGTTATTGAACAGGTTAAAAAGATTGTTTGTGGGTAAATTTTGATGGTCGATTCTAAAGAGATAATTGATATTTTAAACATTCTAAAAAAAACTCATGATAAAACTATGTTGGAAAAGTATCATGATAAAAGTCCATTCCAATTATTAATCATGACTTTGCTTAGTGCAAGAACTAAAGATGCTACAGTTATTCCAATCGCTTTAAAATTGTTTGAAAATTATCCTGGCCCAGAAGAATTGTCTCAAATTAGTGTAGGTTTATTAGAGAGAAAATTATACGGAGTTGGTTTTTATAGGGTTAAATCCAAAAATGTGATCAATTTGAGTAAAATTTTGCTTGATGATTTTAATGGTAAAGTTCCTAAAACTTTGTCTGAATTAACTTCTTTGCCAGGTGTTGGATTAAAAACTGCAAATTGTGTGTTAGCGTATGCTTTTGGGATCCCTGCTATAGCAGTAGATATTCATGTCCATAGAATAACTAATAGTGGGAGATTAGCTTGGGTTAACACCAAAAACACGGAAGAGACTGAGGTTGAGTTGAAGAAAATTATTCCTAAAAAACGATGGATTGAGGTTAATAAATTGATTGTTGATCACGGGCAACGAATTTGTGCTCCAATTAGGCCTAGATGTTCTGAATGTTCTATAACTAAGTTTTGTAAGTTTGAAAATAAGAATTTATAATCCTTTTTTATTTTTCACCCTGAATTTTTATAAAAAGATAGTCTTATTTAGTAAAAAGATGAAACTTCCAAATTATAATTATACCTTGAGATTAGATGAAATTTTAGGACAGCAGGTTCCAGTTTATCTTGACAATTGTGTAATAACTAATATAAAAACCGGTTCAGTTGGTGATCAGGCGCCTGATTGTGATATCAGTAAACGGTTGTATTGTGTAAAAAAACCTAGAGAATTACCATTAAGATTAATTAAAAGGGCAACAAAATATATTGATTCAATTAATGATTTGATTATCAATAAAAATCAGATCAATATTACTAGTTCTATTCAGGATGAATTTGGATCCTTTTCAGATCATATCTTGGGTGTATATAACCATTTAACAAAAAAGTTTAGAAAATCAAAAAAAGGCAAGTTTATGGTTGGTTTAGAATCATTAGTTGATTCAACTCAGGATCTTTATAAAAATATGCATATGGCTAATAATTTCTTCTCAGATAAGGAACATGGATTGATCAATGACTTAATTAATTATATCCAATTAAATAATCTCCATATATCGTCAGATGGAAAATATGTTAAGAAAAATAGGCCAGTTCTTGAGAGTACTAATTTTGTTGATGCAGAATTAGTTGCTTCTGCAATAATTTATTCTGTGGTGGTAGGTAGTAATAGCTCGATAATTTTAAGTTCAGATATGGACGTGATTAATATTTCAAGAAATTTAAATATTACCAATGGTTTTAAGGATGTTAAAGTTTATTTCCCTGATTTTAATGATATACCTAATAATATTACTGAATCAATTTTTTATCCCGTTTCAGATATTAAGTATTGTAATGATAATTTTAAATTAAAAAATAAAGTTGTTTAATTTTTATTTTCCCTTAATTTCAATTAATTTTATTAAAGCAACTATTGCCCAGACAAAATTTAGTATTAAAAAAGGCCAACCTTGGATACTATAAGAATAATAAATTAGGGCACTTGCTCCAAATATATTGATCAAATTATATTCTATGCTTTTTTGTCCATATCTTTTAGAAAATTCTACTAAGGAAAATCCTAATAAAATTAAACTCATCCCTACAAGACCAATTATGAAATTAATTTCCATCTTTTTTAAACCTCTTTTTATATGACTTAATCATGACTTAAATTTAAACTTTTTTCTGTATAAGATTTAGGTCTTTTTCTCATCTCTTGTTGTAATGCAATAAAATTTATTCCCAAATCTTTAATTAATCTTTTTCTTCTTTTAGAAACATCTTTCAACTTTTTAAAATGATTTCCATGTGGTTTATTCATTAATATTACTGAATGTTCTAATGGTAATTTGTTATACAGGTATTGATTAACTTCTTTATAGATGTCTTCTAGCCTTAGAAGGTTAAAATCAAATTCTTTGATCTCATTAATTATTGGTTTGATCCCATTAAAGTTATCATCAATAATTTTGTTAGTAACATAATTATATTTTTTTCCAGTTCCTGAATTCATCAAGAAATTTCCATTTTCAGTACTATTTTGCAATTGAAAACTCATTAATTTAAGCTCAATTAATGATCTTCCAATAGTATGCATTTTATTACTAGTAATTTGTCCAAATTTTAAAGATTCAAATATTTTATAAAAAGTTTTTA
>CAYMTF010000019.1:0-7976 GCA_964393295.1 uncultured Methanosarcinales archaeon
CAAAGATAATGCCTGAATAAACCCCAAATTAATAGGTTGAATCTAAACCAGAATATTTAAAAAGTGATAGCCTTTTTTTTGTTCTCATATGGCCCTGTGGCTTAGCCTGGTATAGCGCACGACTGATATGTTGAGAACACAGAAATTTTCTGAATTTCAACAATTGAAATCGTGAGGTCCCCGGTTCAAATCCGGGCGGGGCCATTTTACTCATAAAAATAAACAAATTCTCATAAAATGATAAATGTGTTCACTGATTTGTATATATCAATGCCCACAAATGTTTAAATACCAATTAACAACATTTGTTGTCATTTAAGAATACTTACAATAAATGCTTTTAAGCGGGGTGTACAATAATATGAAAAAAAATATAATGATAATTTTAGCAATTGTGTTAATTTCTTCTTTAATGTTAACCAGTTGTATGAACTATAAAGCTTACGACGTTGAAGATAATGCTAATGAAACTGATGAAGAATTAGACCTTATCCAAGAAATTGAAGAGATTGAAAAACAATTAGAAGATAATGACCTTGTTGAAGGGGATGAAATTGAAGATGCTCAAGTAATTGAAGAAGATCCAGTAGTGGTTGTTGAAGAAGAAGTTATAATCCCAAGTATGGAAGAAAATACAGAAGATTTAACCATTATTGAAATTGATGAAAATGAATTAGTTAAATTAAATGTTAACATTGTTGATCCAGATGAAGATAAAGTAACATATTCATTCACACCACCAATTGATAAAAGTGGTGAATGGAAAACTAACTATGGAGATGCAGGAGAATATTACGTTACTTTAACTGCTAGTGATGCAGAATTAACAACTACGAGAGAGATCTTATTAGTTGTTAATAGAGTTAATGTTGCTCCAGAAGTTGAAACATTAAGTGATTTAACTTTTGATGAAGGAGATTTAATAGAATTTGCACCAGAAGTTAGTGACCCTAATAATGATGCTGTTACTGTTACAATCAGTGAACCATTAGCAAGCGGTGCTTTCGCTACAGATCATACTAGTGCAGGATCATATGAGATCTTTGTAGTAGCTAGTGACGGAGAATTAGATACTGAAACATCTTTCATGTTAAATATTGGTGATGTGAACGAATTACCGGTTATAACAGGTGTTTATGATAGTACTATTAACGAAGGAGAAACTGTAACAATTGTTCCAGAAGTTTCTGATTTAGATGGTGATGATTTAGAGATCAAAATCAGTGAACCTGTTGGAGATGATGGATTTTGGGAAACAGATTTTACTGATCACGGTGAATATCAAATCACTGTTTCTGTAGATGATGGGAAAGATGTTATTGAAACAACAATAGTTTTAACTGTTGAAGATGTTAACATGCCTCCTGAAATTGTAGACATTTCATTAGATGTTGATAACTAAAACTTTTAATTTTTTTATTCTTATTTTTATAATTTTATTATTCATATAATTAGTAAATCAAACCCCAATAAAAAATACCAGGTTAAATAAAATGTTGCGAAAGAAAGACTTATCACAAAAAATAATTAACTTTTCTATGTTAGTTATAATTCTTGTAAGTCTTTGCGCAACAACAATTCTTGCAGTTAAAACTTTCACAGTATTGGAAACAGATTCAGTTTCATTAGACTTAGAATCAACTGATGCTGATGGAGATGAAGTTGTTTATTATTATTCAACACCTTTTAATGAAGAAGGGGAGTGGGATACAAATTATGATGATTCGGGAGAATATTTTATTGATATAACTGCTTCTGATGGGATTAATAAATCTATTGAAACTATTAAAATAATTGTTGAGAACAAAAATCAAGCTCCAACTTTTATTAATGAAAATTTAAATTTTAATGAAACAGACATCATAGATCTGAAAGATTATATCGTTGACCACGATGAAGACATTCTAGAATACAAATTTGAAGAACCTTTTAACCAAAATGGTGTTTGGGTTACAAATTATGAAGACGCAGGACGTTATGTTATTGATGTTGAAGTAAATGATCAAGATGTAGATGTTGAAAAAAGGTTAGAAATTATTATCGATGAAACAAATCAGCCACCAACAATAACTTCTGCTTTCTCTGGTGAAGATCTTATTATGATTAAAGAGAATGAGAGTCTAGTTTTTGAAGCTAGTGCAGAAGATTATGATGGGCAAGATATTAATTATTCATGGACCATTACAAAACAAGATGAGAATGAATCTTTAACAGATGAATTAATTACTACACTACAACAAGGTGAAAAATATTTTGATTTTGAAAGTTCTGGTGAATACACCTTAAGTTTAATTGTTAGTGATGGTGATTTAGATTCTAAAAAAGAATGGGATATAAATGTTGAACATGTTAACAGAGCACCAAATGTAGAAGATTTAGAAGTGATTTTCTTAGAATCTGAAACAATTGAAATAGAATTTCAACAGACTGATCTTGATGGCGACAATTTAACATACTCCTATGGTGAAATTTTAGATGAGGATGGTACCTGGGAAACAGATTACGATAGTGCAGGTAATTATACAATCACTATTACTGCTAGTGATGGAGAATTAGAAACTGATTTTAATGTAACTATCACAATTATTGATGTAGATAGAGCACCACAGATCACTTTACCAGAATTATTAGAAATCTCTGAGGGACAAACATTCAATTGGGATGTTGCAGTAGAAGATTTAGATGGTGATGAAGTAGAACTTAAATTCACTGGCCTACCAGAGGGAGTAATCCTAAATCAAGAGAACAATAGTATCTCTTGGGATGTGTCATACAATCAAATAACTAGAAGAAGCAATTTCTTTTATAACATCTTAAACAGCTTAAGATTAGAAAAATGCTTTACTGGGAAAGATGAGATCCCTTTTGAAATTGAAGCTTGTGGAAAAGATAAATGTACAACTGTGCAAAGTCAAATTGTAGTGTATAATACAAATAGAGCTCCAGAATTTATTGAATTTTATAATCAAAACATTAATGAAACTGAAAGTGTTAAACTTTATGTTGATGCCATTGATCCGGATGGGGACATTGTTAAATATACTTTCACTGAACCATTAAGTAAAAGTAAAGGTGAATGGGATACCACTTATGATGATAGTGGGATACATAACATATATGTTACTGCCAGTGATGGATTTTTAACTACAACACAAGTAGTTAATATTACTGTGAATCATATTAATAGGAATCCTAGCATTGATGCTGGAGATGACGAGATTAAAGTTAATGAAGGACAAGAGTTTACTATTAATGTTGATGTTTCTGATCCAGACATGGATGAATTAGACCTTTCAATAAGTAATTTACCTGAAGGTGCATCATTTTATGAGGGGAGATTTGTTTGGACACCTAATTTTGATATTGTTAGTAATAAAACAACAACAAGTTGGTTCAATAAATTAATTGATGGGAGTGGAGTAATGAACAGGAAGTTTGATTCTAATCAAGAGACTATTTGGTTAGACTTCACAGTTTCTGATGGAGATTTTGAAGTTGTACACCCAATTAAAGTTGATATTAAAGATGTGAACAGGTTACCAGTTGTAAAAATGTTTAATCCGGTAGCTTCTGTATTGAATGGTTCTGTTGGAGATCTATTTGAATTTGAAATTGAAGTTTATGACTTAGATAATGACCCATTAGTTTATGAATGGACATTCAGTGGTTTTGATTTTGAAAAGATTGAAGGCACAAATAAGATTACCAGAAAATTCACAAGCAGCGGAGAGAAAAAAGTTCAAGTTGTTGTGAGTGATGGATATGATTCTGTTGAACAAGAATGGCTTGTTTATGTTGAACCAGTTGCTGAAGAACTGAATTTCATTAATACAGATACACAAACTAATAGTGGTATGAAAATTTATACCATTGAGAACTGGAAATGATTTTGTTATAAGTTGTAAATCTTGGGATGAATTTGTGAGATATCAACAGAAATTGAATGCTAAAAATATCTCCAAATTACTTCAAAAAGAACATCCATTAGTAATTGTCCACTATTATGCTATATTGAGAGATTTATCCAACAGTTTTGTTTATTTAAGAGATATTACCTTGCCAATTGATGATAATAAAGCATAACTGAAAACAATTTAAGCAATCAAAAAGTTTATAGTTATTATTCTATTTCTAAAAATATGAAACAAAGATGTGGATGGGTACCTGAGAATAATAAAGAATACCTTAATTATCATGATGTTGAATGGGGTGTCCCAGTACATGATGACAAAAAACTTTTTGAAATGCTTTTGCTTGAAGGGTTTCAGGCTGGACTTTCTTGGTCAACAATTCTAAAAAAAAGAGAGAATTTTAAAGAAGCATTCTCAAATTTTGATTATATCAAAATTGCAAGATATAATGGTAAAGACATTATCAGATTTATGGGAAATAAAGGTATTGTAAGAAACAACTAAAGATTGAATCGTCCATTAAAAATGCTAAAGTATTTATTGAAATACAAAGAGAATTTGGTTCTTTTAACAAATATATTTGGAGTTTTGTTAATAACAAACCTATTAACAATAAAATTAAAGATTGGAAGCAAATGCCAACTAGGAACTTAATTTCTGAGAATATTTCAAAAGATCTTAAAAAAAGGGGTATGAATTTTGTTGGACCAACTATAATGTACGCATTCCTTGAAGCTGTAGGAATAATAAACGATCATGAAGTAAGTTGTTTCAGATATTCTGAAGTTTGGGATTAAATCATGGTTAAAGATTTAAATGGCTAACTTATAGATACAACATACAAAAACTATTTATTACCACACACTTCTAAATCATAATAATGGATGATACGATCAGATTATCATTAGAAACACTAAAAATTAACAAACAAGCAATAGTGTTCGTAGCAAGTAGATCAAGTGCAGAAAAGACTGCAGAAGATATAGCAAAACTTGTCTCTGGTAATTTTCCGGAACTGAATGAGTTATCAGAGAATATTTCTAAAGTGATCAATCCATCAACAAAACAATGTAACAGGTTATCAAAATGTATCTCGAAAGGGATAGCATTCCATCATGCTGGATTAGCAAGTAAACAAAAAGAATTGATAGAAGAAAAATTTAAGGATGGTACTGTCAAGATTATTTGTGCCACACCAACTTTAGCTGCTGGTTTATCACTCCCAGTATTCAGAGTGATCATAAAAACACTAAAAAGGTTCTCTGGGAAATGGGGGATGGACTGGATCCCAGTACTTGAATATCTTCAAATGGCTGGGAGAGCAGGAAGGCCAGAATATGAAAAATTTGGAGAAGCAATCGTTATTGCACGTGATGAAAAAAATGGATCAGAAATCCATGAGAGATATATCTGCGGTGAAGCAGAAGATATTTATTCAAAATTAGCAGTAGAACCAGTACTAAGAATGTATTTGTTATCCTTAATTTCCTCAGGGGTAATAAAAAATGAAAAAGAGATGAGAGAATTCTTTAAAGAAACATTCTGGGCAGCACAATTTGATGATTATCAAGAATTGGGATCAATAATGAATAAAATGTTAAATCTCTTAGATGAATGGGGTTTCGTTAAAAAAATAAATCTCGATGAAGAAGTTAAAAACCCTTATGAAGAATTAAAACAAGAAACAACCTCAGATTTTTTAGCTGCAAATACATTACTCAAAAAAATAAAAAATAAAATTGTCAAACAAGATGCAAATATTATGCTAAAACCAACATTGATTGGTAAAAGGATATCACAATTATATCTTGACCCTTTAACTGCAAAACATTTAATTGATTGTATTAAAAATGTAAAAGAGAAATCTAAAGAGGTTAAAATTGGTCAATTCTCATATTTACAGATGGTTTCTAATACCATAGAAATGAGACCATTACCAAATGTCAGAGTTAAAGAAAAAGAATTAATAAATCAAAAACTATTAGAAAATCAGGATGAACTATTAATTAATGGGCCAGACATATATGAACTCGATTACCCCGATTTTTTCAAATCTATCAAAACAACTTTGTTTTTTGAAGAATGGATAAATGAAAAAAGTGAAAATTTCTTGTTAGATAAATACAATGTTAGACCTGGAGAGATAAGAGTCAAACTGGAAAATGCTAATTGGTTACTGTATGCATCTTATGAACTTGCTGAAATTATTGGAGAAAGAGATATCGGTAAAGAATTAAGAAAATTGCAAACAAGAGTGAAGTATGGTGTGAAAGAAGAGATTATGCCACTCCTAAAATTTAAGGGTATTGGAAGATCAAGAGCAAGAAAATTGTATAATAATGGAATCAAGAATATAACAGACATTAAAAAAATAGATTTCGTAAATTTAACACAATTAATTGGTGAAAAATTAGCAATTAATGTTAAAAAACAGGTAGGAATTGAGATTAAGGAAGTTCCTAAAAGTAAAAAGACTGGACAATTGTCAATAGATAGATTTTTCAGTTAAATCTTAATGATTAAATTACATGAACAAATAGTCTTCTAAACAATAGTAACATTTTTAAACAAACCACGGTTTTTATGAGTTATGGCAAAGATTAGAGCATTTAAAGCTTATAGAGGTTTAGAACGACCATATACTAGGATTAGTAAGTTTAATAAAAAAAATTATGTTAGGGGAGGATATCCTCATTCTAAGATTATTAAATTTGATCTAGGTAATAAAACTGGTATGTTTGATACTGTTCTAAGATTAAACACAACCGCAGCTTTAAATATTAGACATAACGCTTTAGAATCTGCAAGATTATCTTCAAACAGATATTTAGAAAGAAATAGTAATAGATCAGCTTATCATTTAAAGATTAAAGTTTATCCATTTCATTTATTAAGAGAAAATCCATTAGCTTCTGGTGCTGGAGCTGACAGGATGAGTACAGGTATGAAGAAGTCATTTGGTAAAATTATTGGTTCTGCAGCAAGACTAAGAAATGGTCAAACTGTTATTGAAGTTAGAGTTAATAAAGAACACATGAAGGTTGCTAAAGAAGCATTAAAAAGAGCATCAAAAAAGTTACCATGTACTTGTAGAATTGAAGTTATTGAAAAGGCTGAAAGAACAGCATATGCTTAATTTTTTATCTTTAAACCTAAATCTTCTTTAATCTTTTTTAATTCATCATTAACTCGATCAAGTTCTAATGGAGGAATTGGATGATCTCCTTCTATCTTTTTAGAAATCTTTTTAACAAGTCTAATTGCTAATTTCTGAACTTCTAATTCATCTGGAGGAATTATTGTTCCCTTAATTTTATTAAGAAAAGACACCTCATCAGAATCAGCCTGAGACAATTTATCTTTTACTTCTGTCAATTCTCTTTGCAATTCTAGATGAGCAAAAGGAGGTAATTTCCCTAAATCATGATTTTTTAATAATTTAAATTGTTCTTTCAAAGGTTTTTCTCCTTTAATTTCATTATTCAGTTTTCTATCCACTTGAGATAATTTTAATGAAAATTCATTATCAACTTGATAATTCCTTTTAACCTTTGGGTACCTCTTTTTGTATCTACTAATTTGAGAATCTAAATTTTTTAATCTTTTAACTAATATATAATTTAATCTCTCTTCTTTAGATAAAGATAAAAATTCTTCCCTACTTAATTTGTCCTCAGTGGTGTATAATTCATCATAAATTTTGTTTAATTTAATATTAACATAAGCCAATTCTCCTTTAACATTAAAATCCTTTTTTTTTCTAGCCCATTTTTTAACACTAGGTTCAACATATTCATCAATAACATAATTTGGTCTTTTTGTCATCACAGGATCTTTTCTGTCTAACTTTTTTTCTGAAGGATTATATATCTGAGGGGACAGTTCTTTTTTAGTACTATTATTAGAATGATTTGTATTTCTAAAATGCCTTATTGCAATAAAGATAACTAAGATTAGAACTGATAAATTAACTAACACTAAAAAAAGTTCTATTGAAAATATTTCCATTGGAAGGAATCGGTCTAAAAAGATATAAGTTTTATTCCATAAGATCTGTTGTTTAGG
>CAYMTF010000020.1:0-7919 GCA_964393295.1 uncultured Methanosarcinales archaeon
TTAGTATTATCAATTGGATCAACAATCCACACATAATCTTCATCAAAAATTTTCCCTTCAAAACTTTCTTCACCTAGAAAACCATAACCTGGATATAATAATCCTAATTCTTTTTTAATTAATTTCTCAGCATTCTGATCAGCTTCTGTGAGATAATCTATAAATTCATCCTTATTATCAGGTCCTTTAATACTAACCACCAGATCTTTTTGACGGTAATATTTCATTATCAATTCTCCTGCACTTTTGGCAATTTTTTTAACAGATTCTAACCTTTTTGACATAACACCTTTCTAATTTCTCTCCTTATTAAGTGTTTTGGCTTAGAAAAAGATTTATATACGAAGACTAGTTTTAATTATGGATGGATAAGAGGGTAGATATGATTAAAAGTAGTTCTAGAACTAAACCAAAAATTAGTACAAAAAAAGTTGTACTAATCACATTAGGTGTTTTATTTTTAATATTTGTAATTATTCCAATGTTTTTTGTTAATATAGAGACCGGTAATATTGCTTTGATTAAGGTTGAAGGACTTATAATGGGTAGTGGTGGTAATTCATTTAATACAGAAATTGCTTCTTCAGAAAAACTGGTTGAATTTATATCTCAAGCAGAAGAAAACCCTTTAATTGAGGCAATAGTAATAGAAATAAATTCTCCTGGTGGTTCTGCAGTTGCTTCTGATGAAGTTGCTACTGCTTTGAAAAAAACATCTAAACCTACTGTAGCATTAATCAGGGAGGTTGGGGCATCTGGTGCATATTGGATTTCAACTGCTGTTGATCATAGTATTGCAAACAGAATGTCTATTACTGGAAGTATAGGTGTTATCTCATCTTACTTAGAATTTAGTGGTTTAATGGAACAGTACGGTGTTAATTATCAACGTATGGTTGCTGGAGACCGGAAAGATGTAGGAACACCATTAAGAGAGATGAGTTCTGATGAGGAATCATTATTACAATCAAAACTTGATATGATTCATGATTATTTTATTATAGCAGTTGCAGAGAATAGAGGGATGACTGAGGAAGAGATAACCAAAGTTGCAACAGGAGAGTTTTACCTAGGAGTTGAAGCATACCAATTAGGTCTTATTGATGAGTTAGGAGATTTATCTAATGTTGAAGCATACCTTCAGAACACAATTAATATAACTAATTTTGAATATCTTCATTATCAAGAAGAACCTAGTTTGATGGACCTTTTTTCTTCCGTAAGTGAATCCTTTTCATATAGCCTTGGAGAAGGAATAGGCTCAGTATTTGTTAAACAACCAGAATATTCAATCTTAATCTAATTAAAATGTTTAAATATTTCCTCACTAATAAGAAAGTAAATACATTGTTAGTGTTAACTGTGTTATTATTGTTGGTTTCTTTTTTCTCATTTTCTTCTTTAGCAGATTCAGATTTGCAAAAATTGGTTGATGATGATATATTTGAAACTTTAGAATCTGAACAGGAAGTAAGAATCGTTGTAGAATTAAAAGATCCAGAAGAATTAATTGATTTAAATGAAGATGATAAAAAAGAATTAATTCAAGAAGTTCAGGAAGAATTAATAATGGATCTTGAGGATGAAGGTGTAGAGATTCTTACTTTAGAAGAAGATAAAAATTTGTCTATTAAATCTGAATTGGGGTCTTTATCTGAGGGCGACCTTGATCAAAGATTGTCAAAAGAATCTGGTCATTTTTCTTCTTATAGCTCTTCATCTGATGAAGAGGTCTTAATTGAAGTTCAAGAGGAAATTGAATTATTAAAAGAATCAGATGTTGAAGTTAACCAACAGTATGAATTAGTTAATGCGTTATCTTTAACTGTTAATAATGAGGAAAGTTTGGATGAAATTTTAAAAAATGATCTTGTTGAATCTGTTTATTTAGATTATCCTGTTTCTTTTAATTTAGATACTAGTGTTTCACAGATAGGTGCAGATGTCATGTGGGATTATTCTTTAAACAATACTAATATAACTGGTGTTGGTGAAACTGTTTGTGTTATTGATACTGGAGTTGATTATACTCATGATGCATTGGGTGCTTGCAATCCAGTAAGTTATTCTTTGAGTGGAGATGTTGAAGTTTTAGGTTCTAATGTTGAATCTAACCATAATTATGCAAACAATTTTGATCAAACCTGGACTATTACTAAACCAGGATATGATAACATTGCAGTACATTTCACTAATATCAGTCTTGAAACTCCTGGTTTCTTCGATACTACTGATCGAGTTTATCTTTATGATAGTGATAATAATACTGTTGCTGTTTACAAAGGCGTTACTTCAGATATTTGGAGTCCACATGTTAGTGGTGATACAATAAAAGTTCGATTGGTTACTGATGGTTCTGTTGTGGATTATGGTTTTCAGATAGATCAAGTAATTAATGGAACTACTAATACAACCATGAATTGGAGTTCTTGTGATAAAGTTATAGGTGGTTATGATCTAACAAATAATGATAATAACCCAATGGATGATAATGATCATGGTACTCATGTTGCTGGGATAATCTCTTCTGATAATGGTACTTATCGTGGTGTGGCTCCTAGTTCAAAGATTATAGCAATTAAAGCGCTAGATAGTGCTGGTGACGGGTATAGCTCTGATGTTGCAGCAGGTATTGATTGGTGTGTGAGTAATTCCGAGGAGTATAACATTTCTGTGATTAGTTTAAGTCTTGGTTGTGATGGTGTTTCTTGTACTCATTATCAAACATATTGTAATAATGATTTAACTTCTGAATCTATTAATAACGCACGTGAAAAAGAAATTATGGTCGCTATAGCTGCCGGTAATCTTGGTTGGACTGATGGGATTTCAAACCCTTCCTGTGTTCAAAATGCAACTCCCGTAGGTGCCGTTAACTCAGTAGACCAGATTGCTTATAATAGGGGTGATTTGTTACAATTTCTTGCACCTGGGGTGAGTATATTTTCTACAGTGGTAGGTGGTTGGCAAAGTAAATCTGGTACTTCTATGTCTACACCTCATTTTTCTGGTGCTGCAGCTCTGATGAAACAGTATTGGAGAATGGTTCATAACACTGATATTACTGTTGAAGAAATTGAAGAAAGGTTTTCTATTACTTCTACGATTATTGATGACATCTCTAATTCAGGAAACAATTATGAGAGGATTAATGTGTATGATTCTTTTCTCCCTTCAATCTCTTTTAATGGTGAAACTCCTGATAACGATTCTTCTATTATGTTAGAAAATTTACCACTCGTTATCAATATGACCTCTGATTTAGGTTTAAACAATGCAATATTAGAATTTGATAGTGTCAATTATTCTATGAATTTATCTAATGATACCACTTTTTATTATTCTTTCCCTAATCTTTCTACTGGAGATTATTCTTACAAAGTTTATGGTAACGATTCAATTTTAATTTCAGAGACAGAATCAAGAACTTTGTCAATAGTTGGAGGCCCAGATTTATCTATTAATAGTCCAGATTCAGATTCCTATCATAATGCAAACTTTTATGTCAATGTTTCTATCTCTGGATTTTTCAATAATTTGTCTTATAGTAATTATAGTATAACAAATTCTACTGATGAGACTGTCTTGTCTAATGATAGTGGAATAATTAATCAAGTTAATTTTTCATGGTATGATCTAATAAACATTTCAGACCTATCCGATGGTGATTATAATCTGTCAGTTTATGTTAACGATTCTGCTGGTGATGAGATTAACACTAACTTAGGTTTTGTGGTAGATACTGTATCTCCAATAATTAATTCAGCTAACATCTCTGGGTCTGGTTCATATCTTAAGAATGATTCAATAAATTTTACTGTAAACATCTCTGATCTAAATATGGGCTCCGAAGATGTCGAGATCATTTTTAATGTATCAGATGAATTAACTAATTATTCATTAAATACTAGTGACCAAATTGTTTATATCTACACCTCTAGTGAAGGTCAATTTGAGAATCAAGATTTAGTTTATTATCAATTTTCTATTTCTGATTTAGCAGGTAATACTAATGTGTCTTCAGTTTTCAATTTCTCAATATCTAACCAAAACATTTCTTTAGTTAATATCACCTATCCCACTGATAATCTAGTAATAGAATTGGGTAATTGGTCCTTATTTAATGCAACAGCTTCTGATCCAGATGATGATGTTCTAAATTATACCTGGATTTGGGGGGATGGTTCAGCTGATTCAGTTGGACAAACTGTCAATAAAACTTTTATTACTGGTGGCACAAAAAATGTAACTATTTCGGTAATCGACAATTATGGGTCTGAGGTTAATGATACTATTATAGTGATAGTTAATGACACTACATCTCCTGTTTTTGATGATGTTGATTATGATGATGAAGTGCATATTGAGAGTGAATCTAGCCAGACAGTTTCTGTTGATGCAACAGATTATACTGGGTTTTCAAGTATTAAATTATATTTTAATGGTTCCAATCTTACACCTGTATCTGAATCAGAAGGTTATGCTAGATGGGACTGGGATGACTTCTCAACGGATGGTTCATATAGTTTTGTAATAGAATTGATAGATAATTCAACTCATTTGAATTCTGTTAACAATACATATAATTTCACTGTTGTTTCTTGTGATGATGATATTGATAATGGTGACGAGACTGGTGTTGATTGTGGTGGTTCTTGTGTGGCTTCCTGTAGTTCTTCATCTTCAGGTTCATCTGGTTCGTCTAGCTCATCAGGAGGCGGTGGAGGCCCAATAGTTACTACTGAACCTAATGAGGTAGTAACTTCTAACCAATTCTTTGGAGGTTTATCATCTCAAGAGAGTGCAACAGAAATTGATGAGTCTGTTTCAACTTCATCAGGAAGTTCTTCAGGAAGTTCAAGTAGTTCTTCTGATAAAGAAGTTGTTGTTGCAGAAGATATTTCTCCAATCGAAGGTTCAGATCCAGAGCCGGTTAATACATTTTTTAAACCAGGAATTTCTAAAGAAGTTCAAGAGGTAGTTTTTGAGACAGATAAATTAACAAATGTTGAGTTTGAAAATTCATTAATTTCTATTAAGGCAATAGGCGTCACTTCTAATAATAGTGTGACTACTGAGGTAAGTGTTGATTCTTATCTAAACGCACCTAATAATTTACCAGAGATTGAGGGTTCTTATCAATATCTCGATGTTCATTTTAGTAATCTGAGTAATGATTATATTCTTGCTGCACAAATTGAGTTTGTTATAGAAAAGGATTGGTTAAGAGACAATGGATTTAGTGACCAGAATGTTATCTTAAGTGTTTATGAGGATGGATCTTGGAAAGATCTACCTACTAGAAAGATTTCTAACGATGGTGGTTTGGTTATTTTTCAAGCAGATGTTGAGCATTTTTCTTATTTTGTGATCTCTGCTTCAATAAACAAAAATGTTTTCACCGAGACTACCACTTTCTTGAATAATCTTTTTTTGTTTTCGAGCCTGAACAAGAAACAAAACATGTTGGTATTACTAATATTGTTAGCCTCAATTTTAGGTTTATTATATGTGGTAATTAATCCTAAAGGGAGATGAAAGTTTGGTTATTAAAAATAAACAAGTTTCTAAAAAAAGAAAAGGTGTTAAGATTAGTTCTAGGCCTAAAAAAAAGAGTAATAAAAAAGGTATTTTGCAAAAAATGCAAAATGAAGAAGATCGTATTGATGAAATTATTATTACTGAAGGCGAAAAATTAGAATTAAATTTAATTAATAAAATTAAAAGTTTTTTTCATTTACATGTTGATAATTACAGTAGTCCTCATGGTAGGTTAATGGAAGGGACTTTATTCCTCCTAAACTTTTTAGCAATATTGTTATTTATTTTTGAGACTTATAATCCTACTGGACAGATAAAAACAGTATTAGTGATTGGGGAAATAATTCTAGTAAGTATTTTTATTATTGAATATGGCGTTAGGATGTGGGTTTCAGAAAACAAATTTAAACACTTTTTTAGTATTTACAGTATAATAGATTTAATCTCTATAATACCTGTAATGGTGCATTTTGTTAATTTGTCATTTTTCAGAATATTTAGGATATTAAGACTTTTTAGAATGTTGAGGATTTTAAGATTTCAAAGAGCCTTTAAAGAAGAAAACACCCTTTTTGGAAAATTATCGACAAGTCAATTAATAATAATTCGTATTGTCTTGACTATTTTTACAATAATCTTTGTTAGTTCTGGATTAATTTGGGCAGTGGAAAATAAGATTAATCCAGGTCAATTTGGTACTATATGGGATGCAATGTATTTTTCTGTGGTTACAATTTCTACGGTTGGTTATGGTGATATAATCCCATTATCAAATTGGGGTAAGGTAATAACCATTTTTATGATTCTTTCTGGTATAGCATTAATACCTTGGCAGTTAGGCCAGTTAATTAAAGCATTTTTCTTAGCTAACATAAAAAGAAAAACATCTTGTAAAAGTTGTGGATTAGAAGATCATGATAAAGATGCAATATATTGTAAACATTGTAGTGAGATATTAAAACATAATTAAATCACAGTTCTTATTATAACTATGGTTGTTCCAGCTACTAGTGGGATAAGGATATTATCATCTAATATTTTTTCACCTAATTTAACTTCTATCAATTCAGCAATCATTGCTACAGAGGCTGCTAAAAATGATTCTAATATCGGCACGAAAATGACAGCTCCTAATGTCCCACAAATTATCCCTGCTAAAGTTCCTTCAATTAACTTATCATTATTGTTATTAAAGAAATTTTTTGTTTTCCCATACATTTTTCCAACTATGTGGCTTATTGAATCACCTAAACTAAGAATAATTATTGATGCTAAAGCAATATCTTTTTCGAACAGTTTAATAGCTAATAAGCATCCTACCAGAAATGTGATAGCTCCTTTTCCAGGGAGTATTTTTTGATCTTTTTTTCTGTCAAATATTTTAAGGAATGTTTTTATTATTGGGATCTGTTTATATTTGCTAATTAATGAAAGTGTTATCCCCAGAATTAGTATGATGAAAAGATGTAGTGCTGTAATTAAGTTGTAGAAAAATAATGTAGTTGTTATTGTGCCAACTACAAGGTGTAATACTTGCCTATTAAATTCTAATCTATTTGTGTTGGTATGGTTATTTTTATTGTCCATTGGTAGGAAGTTCTAATTATCTAATAAAAACTTGTTTATTAATTTTTTTATTTGATTTAATGTATCTTAATTAAATATGAACACAGAAAAGTTTATAAATCAACCACTTTTGAATTGAGAATAATGAAACGTAGTAGTAGAAGATGGAAAAAAAAAGGTCAAATGCGTTGGAAATGGCAACGTAAAAAAATGAAAAAGGCCAAAAGGAAAAGGAAAATCCAATCAAGATAAAATAAATCTTCATACTATTAATTCTTTTAATATTTTTAATTATATTTTTCATGTCGTGAAAATGTATATTTCTTCATTTTTTCAGAATTGATTTTTTTAAGAAACATATTCTCTCTATTTTGTTCTTTTCTGGGACAGAAAGCTTTATAAAGAAACCGCGTTCCAATTAAGATATTAAAAATGTGTGCTCAATTAATCTTGAGTATGAATTAGGTGATCCACAAAATTAATCGACGATGATGTTGAATAATTTCTTTAAGTTTCAGAACAAAATATGCGATACGACTAATATAAAACTCAGGATTAGTAAATTTCTATTACCCGTTGATCCTGCGGGAGATTGCTGCTATGAGAGTTCGACTAAGCCATGCAAGTCAGAGGGTCTCTTCGGAGGCACAGGCAGAATGCTCAGTAACACGTCAATAATCTGCCCTTAGGTCCTAGATAATCTTGGTAAACTGAGGCTAACATAGGATAGGATAACACTTCTGGAACGAGGTTATCTGAAAAGTAATGCCTAAGGATGAGTTGGCGGCTGATTAGCTTGTTGGTGGTGTAAA
>CAYMTF010000021.1:0-7880 GCA_964393295.1 uncultured Methanosarcinales archaeon
AAAGGAATACGTTTCATCTCATCTGGCATTTTCATGTTAACATCTATCTTTTTATTAACATTACACCCTTTATTAATCTCATAAAGAAACCTAGTTTTGTTAGTATAACCGACAGCCCTAGCAATTTCTGATATCTGGCCATTTTCATCTTCGATAAATTCTGAAGCAAAAATATCTGTCAAATGACTATTAAGTTTACTGCCTTGCACCATTGGTTTAAGACCAGTGGTAATAATATAATGTTCAAGAGTAATATTTTGTTGTTTAAATTTTGGATCTTCTTCAATCATATCTTTTGTTCTTTGAAAATAATCTGGAATACCTGGAAATAATTCAATTTCTTTCCCAAGATCAAACAACATCTGATTTGAAAGATTTTTCATCTTTCCAGATCTGACATAACGTAACATATTATTTAAATATGCTAACTCATCATCCAAATTGATGTCTTGTTTAGCATAATTCTCAGTTAATTCAGAACATTCACCCCAAAACTGATTCTCATTAATATTAAATTTTTCAAATAAAGGTTTTTGCATATAATTAGGGATTAAGGTTTTATCACAATCATAAACTATTGCTATAACATTTTGTAAAGATACCATGACCATTTTATTATGAAGTTTTTATTTAAATATTTAGTACTTATTAGAAGTCACATTACGAAAACAAGAAATCTTTTTATAATAAAGGATATTGAAAATGATATATAATATTTTAAAATTAAAAACAGGAGATGATATTTATGTTAGAATGGATAAAAAATATGTTTGGTAATAAACAAAAAGAAAATTTAAACGAAGAGATATGGGGAAAATCAATTGAGGATTATGATGGTGCGGGCCATGAAGAACTAAAAAAGGTTTATAGAGAAATAAAAGTCTTAAAAACAGAATTGAATACAAAATATTCTGCAAATTTAAAAATACTTTCAGAGAGTAATCCAGCTGAATCAAGAAAATTGAAAAGGAAATTATCAGACCTAATTGGGGATATTGAAAAAGTTAGAGATCAAAATCCATTGACAGATAAAAGGATAATAGTATCAATTCAACAAGAGATTAAATTTTTAAAAAATAGAAAAGAAATTTTTTAAAAATAATTTTCCTATTTTATCCCAAGGATATATTTGGGGGATTTTGGATGTTCTCTTTTAAACTTTGAAACCAAATCAGTTCCATAATCATTTGATTGTAAAATTGCTAAAGTATTGATACCAGGTTTAATATAACTCTGAATTGCAGCATGAACACTCCCATTAAAACAAAGGTGTCTTTGACCTACAATTGCCAAAGTTATAGAATCAGGTGAAACAATATTGTTTAAATGTTCAGCCATTTTTTGATTATGTTCTAAATTTGTTCCATCATGATGACCAATTAAATGTACTTTTGCATTATTTCTATAACCATTATGCATACCTAATTTATTGACACCTAATAATAAAGGTTCTAAAAATTGAACAAAGGAATCTGAGTAAGAATTTTTTAATATCTGATAAATTTTATCATTAGAACCATTCAACTTAAAATCACCATGTTCTAATGCAAGGTTATAATCTAAATTATTTTTATAGGCTTTTTCTATTAATAAATCCTGAATTGTAACATTATTACGGTGGTGAGGTGAAAAATCATGTTTTTCGCCTAATAG
The DNA here is from genome assembly GCA_964393295.1 of uncultured Methanosarcinales archaeon. Lineage (GTDB taxonomy): Archaea > Nanobdellota > Nanobdellia > Woesearchaeales > GW2011-AR9 > CAYFJV01. The sequence goes on from CAYMTF010000021.1 coordinate 1,654, forward strand.
AACCAAACTAGACAATTTTAAATCTCCACGAAATTCATTCACAATATTGTTCATACCCATACTTATGTTAGAATAATAGCTATATATATAAATATTGGCCCTTTTTGTCACTTGGAAGTGACTTTTTTAGGTGTGGGAAAACGCAAAAAAGGATTAAATAACTCTCAATTTTACTCCAGCTTCTTTTAACAATTGTGTTCCAACATCATCTGGGTAAACAGTTTTAGCAAATACTTCTTTAATCCCTGCATTAATAATTAATTTTGCACAATTAGTACATGGTGTGAAAGTTGTATATAATGATGCCCCATTAGTACTAGTACCTTGAAAAGCTGCTTGAACGATTGCATTTTCTTCTGAATGGGCACAAATACAAGGTTTACTATAATCCCCGGAATTAAGTTCTCCTTTATGACGTGCAGTACATCTAATACATGAACCAGCAGTACAATGTTTTATTCCCTTAGGAGTACCGTTATAACCAGTAGCAATAATCCGTTTATTTTTAACTATAACTGTACCTTTTTTAGCGGACATACAAGTGGCTCTTAATTTAACTACATCTGCAATCTGCATAAAATAATCACTCCATTTTGGGCGATCATCTTGTAATTTAAACAACCAATCATTAAGAAATAAATCAGCCTTTTTTTCAAGATCTAAAATAGTCTTATTATTATTAACATTTATTTTAGCCATTTTAGCAACAGCATCAAGTTGTTGAGAATTTTTATTCTTAACATTATTCTCTCTTGCTTCTTTCTCTTTTAACTCTTTCAAAGTTTGAGGATCTCCATTTCTTCCTCTCAATTGAATTCTTTTAAATCTCTCTTTGACAGGAGCAAGAATATTAACTAAAATGAAATCATCTCTCTGATTAAATAATCTAACCTCTTCTGGATTCCTAATTGATGAGAACACATAATTCTCTCCATCTTTTACAGTCTCTAAGGCTAATTTTGCAAGAATATTGGGGCCGTTTTCCATCCTCAATTGGTTTCCTTTAAGGATCATATTTTCTCTTGAACATTCTCTCTTTTCCTTTTTTAATTCTTTTCTGATCATATCAGACAAAGAAAAATGTTCAAAATTTTTTTTAACAAAAAATTCAGCAAAGGTATCTTTACCAGCTGCGTAATTACCACTTATCCCTATAATCATAAATAGATTTGAAGGTAAATGTTTTAAAACAATTATTGTCGTTAAGGATATAATTAACAACTTTTATATATCACTTTGAGATTATATCAATAAAAATTAAAGAGGTATACTAAAAATGTTTGATAATGAACACCAATTTGTGAATTTAATAGAGAAACAATTTGATAGACTAATAAGGGAAGTTAACGAAGTTGAAGCACAATTAAGATCCTTAAAAGATGTAGGAGAAAAAAATTTTGAAAAAATTTTGAAAACTAATGATTTTGAGAAATATAAAAAGTTAGTTACTTCTATGAGCATAACAGCAATAAACACTGGAAAAACATTTGAAGAGCTAGATGCAATTTGTGTTACTGGTCTAGAAAAATGTAGTAGATCTTATAAGAAATCTATAAGAAATGTTCAAGAAATTATTACGGAAGCTAGAAAACAAAATTTGAGTTATGCTACAAGACTCCCATTTTCATTTGGAGAAGGATGGCAACCAGGTAATACTTATAGTACTGGAAGACATGTTATAAATGCAATTGGTTATCTATTAGTTTATCCAGCTTCAAGAGGGATAAAAGGTAAATCAATGTATCATGCATACCTAAATGATCTGAAAAAGTTATCAACAGTACATCAAGGGATTATGGATGGAGAGAAGGATGGGAACATTTATTCAACTGAAAAAGAGATGAGAGATAGTTTTAAATCTTTAAGAGTGTTAATTAGGACATCACAACAAATTTTTAGAAGCTACAGAAAAGCAAAAAGAGAATGCCTAAAAATATGTAAAAACAATAAATTAGAAAGAGTTAATTTGTCTCTTCAGGATATAGGGAGACATTTTGAATCATATCAAAGGTGGAATAAAGAATTAAACGCAGCTTAGTTTCAATAAGGATTAATAAAGAATATAGTCAATACATGTCCTTTTAAGTAACTAGTAATAACTTTTGGTTTTTTATTATTTTTTTTCATTTTCTCAACAAGATTTTTCCCACCAGTGTATGGCATGATTTTATCAAAATAACTAATATACACAGTGATATCATCAGGTAAATTATCAAGATTTTTTGTTTGATCAAATCTTTTAAGTTTATTTTTTGCAGTTATCACATCATATTTATTCTTCCCAAACAATTTTTCAATATATAAACTACCTCCCACCATATCTGAGAGTTCTCCACCAGGTACAATTGAAACTACCTTTTTAGAATTATAATCATTTGCTAATTTTAGTGAAAGACAATTACCTAAACTTTGTCCTAATGTATTTATTGTTTTAATATTATATCTATTTATCATCTCTATTGAATGATCCAACATTCTATTAAAAATTTTATTAGTGGTATCAAAATTTAAAGAAATCACCTCCATTGGAAGTCTATACATTACAAAAGGATGATTTTTAGGAATACTTTTCTCTCTCAAATATTTTAAATCATATACAGAAGCAGGGAGATAAATAAACCAAGCTTCATCAACATTACCTTTTATATTAGTAGTAATATCAATAATATTTTTTTCCTCCTCTTTCCTTCTTTGTTTTATATTTCTTAAAAAATATATATCATCTAATCCGAACATGGCCAGAAATAATCTTAATAATTTATAAATATTTTCAAATAAAATATACACAGATATAAATAACAAATAATGAACAATCAATGAGTAATATTCAAATCACTTTGATCTACTTTTATGAAAATCACTTTTTTTAACAATTTGAGTAGAAGAATCAGATCTGATGTTTTTATCAATCTTACTGATTTTAATTATATCTTCATTTTTAACCTCAGAATCTTCACCCCAATTATCAACACATAAAGGAAAGGAAAATGACCCCTCTGGACTAACTACCACCCCACGATCTTCTATAAATGAGATATGTCTGTAAAAATTTATATCTTCATGTTCAAAAACACCTATTGGTTGCAAATCAATCCTATATGGATCTGAGGAATATTGATTAGATATAATAGACCTATAAACAGCCACTGCACCATCTTGAGTTCTAAAATACCAATAACCATTATTAGTATAACCATTAACATTAAAATGAACAACATGCGTTTTACCATTAAAAACAAATTTAATATTTGATCTAGGGTTGTCAGGATCCCAATCTTGATAAAATGAACGAACAACTTTTGGAGTTGAAGACCAACTATTATCTACTCTTTCTCCCCTACTATTATAAGATGAAAAATCTACTAATGTACCAAAAGTTGTTGGATGATTATTTCTCTCAGCATTCCAAGCTATAAAAATCCCTATACGTTTTATAGGATCTACTCTAAGTGAATTACCCATCTCAAATAAAATTTTACCAGATTCACTATCTGGTGCGTTTTCGTTAGATGGTGATAGTGGAATAATAGAAACAATATGATTTTGATTCAAATCATTACTAGTTATAACTGAATTCATATCAATTGTTAACAAATAAATTCTTTCTTTAGAATACTTCTCGTCTTCTTTGTAAAAACTAAGTGGAGCATAATAATAACCACCTTCACCATAACCAGTTCTTAATTCCACAAAATTATAATCATCATCAATATTAACAAATGAACTTGGATCATAATTTAATAATTTATAACTCCCTTGATCATTAAGATCGTAGATAAAAATTTTAGCCGAATCACGTGTATATTGATCGTTAGCACTTCTCCCATTAATTACATACCTGTTACCTGTGTTATGTTCATAATATCCGCCAGCCATACCGTTAATTAATTCGTCAGTGTTTATCTCCTCTGAAAATTCAACAACTGGTTCATCAAATATTAACCCACCTAAGATATTTTCTCTAGGATCATATCCAATCTTAAATCTTTCAATCTTATTATTCCAACTACCCCAAAGGTAAAAATTTTCTCCATCAGAGGTGGCCTGCCCTCCAGCAACAGAACTATAAAATGGGTTGCTTATTGGAATACTTTTAAATTTAATATCTCCGCTTTGAATATCTTTCCAAAGTATTTTTGCACCAGATAACCATTCAGCAATAAAAGATAATTTAGTATTAGAAGATTCAATTGGAGTATCATGGGGCCACGTAATATAATCTGGGAAATAAATCCCTAATAATCCTTCCATATTTTCACTTGGTTCACGATCAATAGCATACTCTTTATCTTCAACAATACTTCCTTCAACTTTTTTATATCTTTTACTACACGGACTATTATATAATGCTTCATGCCCACTATAAACTCCATCTGGATAAACCTCGAATATATTATCAACATAAATATTATTTGGATCGTAAACTAAAAATTCTTCCTCTTTCTGAACAGTAGCCCACTCCTCACATTCTTCACTTAAAAAAGAATTACTAAAATCAAAAGCAATAAGATTCTTATCTCCTCCTACCAGGTATCTTTCATTTGAAGATATTGAAGGTGAAAAAATAAATTCAGTATGGACATTCCAAGGAGTCATTAAAGCTCCCAAAGGAAAAATTGCATATTCATTATTTTCATTATAAATCCTCCAACATTGTATCGAAGCATACCACCCACCATAATGAACAAAATCTCCACAGATAGTATTTTCATCAATAGCATAATTATTTAGATAAGGAACATTTTCAGCCTTGATTATCTTTACAAACTCTGGTTCTTCACCATTTTCAAATAAAGGATTTAAATTCATTAAAGTCATATAAGCAGGTTGATTAACAGTATTTTGGTTACCTCCTGACAACAATACCATCTTTTTACCATTGGGTAAAGTTATCGCTGTCGGATTCAAATAAACCCCCCAATCTTTAATACTATGAAATAAATCTAATTCACCATCTGAATAAAGTTTACTACATCTTGCTTCATCTAAAGAATTTTTAAAAATAGTATACTCATTATATATATTATTATTATTTACAGAATCAACATAATTATCCATAAAACATTGATACTCAGGATATTCAACAAAAAATTCAGCATATGGACAACCTTGTTCCAAAGTTTGTGAACCAAAACAATATTTTATAGGCTCTTGAGTCCAATCAACATTTCCTAAATTAACAATGTTTAAAGAATGATCCTGATTAACAAAAATTATTCTTTTATCATCAATGACAGATATTGTTGATAAATATTCAGTAAAAGAAAATGGCCATCTACTACTACCCTCAAAATTAGCTGAATACTGGTTGTAACCTTCTGGTTCTAAATTGCTGTTATCAAAATTGTGACCATCATAAATAGCTACTGCACCTTTAAACTCTAATGTATTTTTATCCCATACATTGATATATTTAGGATAACTCCAAGTAGGCATACTTTCCATAACAATAGACTCAGATTGTCCAATAACATAATCTCCAACAATAACAATTTTTTCTATTTTAGCACCAATTAATTGAGGAGGGACATCAGTAATAGGTGAAGAACTAATTATTGGGTTATTAGGGTTTGTAACATCTATTTTAGCAATTTTACCATTACCCCAGCCACTATATATGTAATCCTTTGATTTGAGATTAGAACTACCCTCATAAGATGGTACAGTAAATCCAACACTTGGAAGATCTATCCTATTTACAAAACTTGAAGAGTCATAATTAGGGACATCTGCATTATCAATTATAGTATTACTATTAAGATTAATTATATCTATCCATCTATTAGTTGATAAATAAGCATAATTACCTGACTCAGAAATTAATGGAGTAGTCTTAGGACTAAAACGATTAAATTCTAATTCTGGCTCTAATTTTATTGAAGGATGACTTTTATAAGATTCTATTGCTGAAAAAGATGAATCTTTCTCATTAGTCCAATAATATCCTTTAATATTCTCAGGGCCATTATATTCTCTACAAACTTCTAAGCCATTACACCAATTCCCATCAACCTCAGCTGGTTTTATAGGTGTACTATCTATAGAAGGACATTCTGATTCTAAATTCCAATTATAATTACCATAATCATTTTTAATCTCAACAGCTTTACCGAATAATGGATCAATTGATTGATTATTTGATAATAAGAAAATAAACAACACAAAAAAGATAGATAAAAATATAATAAATAATATCTTTCTCGTTTTTAGAATCATTAATTATTAAT
>CAYMTF010000022.1:0-1712 GCA_964393295.1 uncultured Methanosarcinales archaeon
AGATCTTTGTCCACCATTGTTATAACCACGATTATTTCTAGGACCACCATTACCATCATAAGACCTAGTTTCAAACCTAACCTTCTCAAATTTCTCTAATGGTAATTCAACAACATCTAAGGCATATCTCCTTAAAATGGCTTCAAAAGCATCGAAATCTTGGTGCGCTAACAAAGTAAATGCTCTACCCTGTTCACCTGCTCTTGCAGTTCTACCAACTCTATGAACATACTCTTGAGGATCTTGTGATAAATCATAGTTAAAAACATGTGTTACATTCTTAATATCTAATCCTCTTGCTGCCACAGCTGAAGCCACCAGGATACTAGCTTTCTCACTATTGAACCTATCGATAACTGATAATCTTTTAGTCTGGGTCATTTTTCCATGAATCATTTCAGCTTTAATCTTATGGAGTCTTAAATTTTTATAAATTAACTCTACTGTTGACCTTTTAGAACAAAAAATTATTACTCTATCAGTATCTTCTTTTTTTAATAAGTGTACTAATAATGAAAATTTTTGATTCATTGGTACATTATAATAAAATTGTTCTAACAAATCTTTTTTAACATGTAATTCTGCTTCTGCAACTACTGTATCTTTCATATATTTGTGTTTGATATGATCAATCTCATTTGAGATTGTAGCACCAAACAATAAAATTTGTCTAGAATCATTAGAAGCAGATAAGATCTGTTCAACATCTTCAATGAACCCCATCTCAACCATTTTGTCAGCCTCATCTAATGCTAAACATTTCAAATTATTAAGATTCAAAGTCCCTCGCATTAAATGATCCAAAGTTCTTCCAGGTGTACCAACAACAATCTCTGATTTTTCAATCAACCTCACTTGAGGATCGAAACCGACACCACCGAATACTGTAGCAATACTTAAATCAAGATATTTTCCCCATTTTCTCATCTCTTTTGAAATTTGATTAGCTAACTCTCTAGTAGGTGCTAAAACTAATCCTTGTATACCATCACCTTTAGTTACCATCTCCAACATTGGGATCCCAAAAGCAGCAGTTTTACCTGAGCCAGTTCTTGAAATTCCAATCAAATCCTTACCGTTATGGATTGCAGGAATAGCCTTTTCTTGAATTGTAGTAGGTTTTTCAATACCTTGCTCTCTTAAAGCTTCCACAATTTGTTGTTTTACATTTAATAATTCAAATGAATTTTCTTTTCTAATTTCTGCCATACTAAAAAATCACCTCGATGATTTTTGGTACGCAAAAAATATTCATATTATTTTTTTCCATTTTATCTTTTTTCTCTCTATTTTATTTAGAAGAATTAGACAACCAGTATAACAAGAATAAATTTAACATTTATCTCTCAAACTTAAAATCAATAACATCAATTGAAACAGAATTAGTACATTTTAGACTATCTGTTCCGGCCATTAACTACATATATTATTTTAGTCTAATTAATCTATAATTACTAAAAAATAACATCAGTTTTAAATGTTTCTAAATTAATAATCATAATTAAAAGAATAACATTTATTAAAAGAATAACATTTATTAACAATAATTATTTAATATCAATTATGCGAAGATTTAAAGTATTGAACCTAATATTAATCATCACCATATTTTTTCTAGCTGGAGAGATAATTACTAACAATTCTTCGGATAATTTTATTACCGGTCAAAGCATTTACACAGGTGATCAAATTCAACCAACTTGCTCATATTA
>CAYMTF010000022.1:1722-7830 GCA_964393295.1 uncultured Methanosarcinales archaeon
TGGATTAGAAGTTAAACAATTACCTTCTGAGAATTGTTGTTATGAAGCAATTCTACAACTAAGATGTGAATTATTTAATTATGAAAATTATGAGGTTAAATGTTACACCTCAGAAAAATCACACGCCATATTATTATTAGATCAAGAGACATTCAATTTTTGTCAAAATGAAGGTTATGATATTGAAATAGAATGAAAAAAACAAATAAAGAACACCATGATTATATTTTAAGTATCCAACTAGGGATTATTGCTTTAATTTTATTTGCAGTATCATTACAGAATCCACTTTTAAACGAAATTGATAATACAAATAATTTAATTTATGATAAAGAAACTAATATTATAGATCTAGATTCTATGACTTTAAAACAAAAAATTTCTCAAATGCTTATTGTTTTTGCTAAAGATTCTAATGCAGATGAATTTCAACAAATGCTTGTCGGAGGAATATTTGTTAATGCTCAAGAAACTGAAGAAATTTTTAAAGATAAAATAAATCTTTTTCAAGATAATGCAGTAATCCCTCTATTTGTCAGTACAGATATGGAAGGTTGCCGTAACCCTTTTGAAAACTTTAAAGATTTCTCAAAATTTAGTGAAATCGGTTCAACAGAAGAAAGTTATTTAGTAGCAAAAGAAGAAGGAGAATATCTGAAAAGATTAGGTTTCAATATGAATTTTGCTCCTGTAGTAGATTTAGAAGACACTATATGGCAATGTAGAAGCTTTCTTGGTGACACAACTGATATTTCTAACAAGGCTAAGGCATACATAAAAGGAATGAGAGAAAATCACATCATTTCTGTTGCAAAACATTACCCCGGAAAAACTTTAAATGTTGCAGACACACATACTGACCCAGGTTATGCAACCATTGAAAAAGAAGATTTAATCCCTTTTGATGAAAGTATTAAATATGGTGTTGGTGGAGTAATGGTATCCCATATGATTGTAGATGGAGATGCAAATTCAGAATCAAAACCTGCAATGGTCTCAGAATTCTTAACAAAAAGTTTAAGTAATAAATTTACAGGTCTAATTGTAACAGATGAAATTGGAATGATAGCTCTAAAAGAATATTATACCGATGAAACTGGATTTACAGATTTCAACCAATTATTTATTGATCTTTTTAAAGCAAATAATGACATGATTCTTATCTTTGATAACAAACCAAAAAAGATATATTCAATGGTAAATATGATTGAAAGAGCAGTTATAAAAGGAGAAGTCTCAGAAGAAAGGATAGATAACTCCGTTAAAAAAATTTTAGAAATGAAAGGTTTGACTGTTGTTTAAAGAATAATTTTTTTTATAATCTTTTAAAACATGACCTAATTCTTCTTTATTTAACAAAAAATAATGATAATTATCATCTTTAATACGGAGAGAAGAATCAATCTTAAAATCTGATTCTAATTCAATTTTAGTATAATCTACTCCTTTAATAAGATCATTTAATGAACTGTATAATAATAAATCTACGTTATCATTACCTAACATATATTCAACATTCCCAGAATTATCTTTCTTAATTCTTTTATATATCTTTAAAGTCATATTAAATTAGAAACAGAATTAAGATTCGTCATCCTCAACATCACCATTTTTAACATCTTCTAAAACTTTCTTAAAAACTTCAATCTGTTTATCTGAAAGCTCCTTATACATTAAATATGATTGCCTAATATTTCTTAAAAATCTTGATTCTTCATAAATTTCTCTATCAGCATTCAAAAAATCATACGCTTTATCAGTAACTTCTTCAGAAAAAATCTTTTTCATGTGACAAGGAACACAGATAGTATATTCTCTTGATTTTACTAACACCCATTTTTCTTTACAAATGTTACACTTTTTCTTAAATCTTAATCTAGCCATAATTTGGTAAATACCTATTCAACATATATAAAACAAGGTTTCTTTTTAAGATTTACTATTGATTGATAATAAAAAAGACATAAATATATAATTTAAACTAATTAGAATATTATTTTTAATATAAAGAATTATTTCTTTTTAACAACTTTACTTCTTTTTTTAACAACTTTTTTACTAGTTATTAATGCTTTTTTTGTCCTTTTTTCAACTTCAGTTTTGGTCTTTAGAGCAACTCCTCTACCAGCTTTTACTAGATGTTTTGTTCCTTTGGACACATGGCCGTGAGTTTTAATAGCGGCTTTTTTACTAGCATCTTACGCTTTTTTTGTACCTTGACTAACATGCCTATGATAATATTTATAACTTAAATATTTTTTTAATTGATCTATATATTCTTTACCAGCTAACCAAACACCAACAAATAACATAGGCCAACTAATTATATAGATTATTATCGAAACCAATTTAATAATAAAATCATCTTTATACAAAAGAAAAGTTATAGTAGTAATTTTCCCAATTATTAAACTTAAAACAAATAGAAATACACCTAAATAAAATTTGCCTGTTAAAATTAACCTTCTCATAGAAAGAAATAAACCAAAATACTATATAAAATGTTACAAATATTCATGAAAAAAGAAAGAAATTAAAAAAAATAATTAAATATTAAATATTAAAAATTTTGATATCCTTAAAAATTAAAACCTTTAAGGAAATTAAATGTAAATATTTATTCTTTTTTAACATTCACTGCTTTTGGACCTCTTTCGCCGTCCTCAACATCGAATGAAACTGCGTCATTATCACGTAAAGTTACACCTTCTTCTAAAGCAGATTGGTGAACAAAGTAATCTTGACCATCTTCGGCGGTAATAAACCCAAAACCTTTCATTTCATTATAAAATTTTACTGTTCCGTTCATTTTTTGTTTTACTCCTTATTTTTTTGAAACAATCATCCCAATAATTATTAAAATGATATAAATCTGTTTCTTTTTCCTAACGCGGCGTAGTTCCTTTTTAAATGCTTCTATTTTTTATAAGGGAAAAGAACTACTAAAGAATAACTAATTTGTCAAAATAATTATAAAAAAAGGCCAATTATTAATATTTATGTCTAAATATTTTATAACTCATGTTGAACCAGTCCATCCTTTAAAAGGAACAGAAGTACTTTTTACAATTAGAGAACATGATGAAGAGAATAAAATATACCAAACACATAACATTATCAAAAATATACCTCATCATTTTTTCACTAAAAATCTTTCTAAAAATGAATTAGATCAATTATTACAAGAATTAGAACAAAACCAAGAAATCCAACAAATAAAAGATGAAATCAATATTGATGTGAGACAATTCAATCAAAATAATTATCTCCTAAAACTGGAAGGGTCAAAAGAACACAGGAAAATATTGCCAGCCCCATTCATCTGTAAATCTGATAGTAAAGACCGTAAAGATCCATGTAGTCTTAATTCTCCCAGTAAACTATTACAATGGTATTACCCACCATTAATGATGGTTGATAATTTAGATTCAATCCCATTACCACACGAGATTAAAAGAAGAAAATTTATTGATTTAGAAAGTGTTGTCAATGATAGTTATGCTGCCATTGATATTGAAGTTGAAGGTTGGGAAACTGGTCATGACCAAATTTTTATGGTAGTTTATGCTTCCGATAAAAGTAAAATTGTATTCCATGATTTACCATTTAATCAAAGAGAGGAACATGAATCATACAAAGATTTTCAATTGATACAATTTACTTCTCAAAAAGATTTGGGGATAAAATTGACTACTATCTTACATGAAGAAGACCCGTTATGGATTTATGGTCACAACATAATGAACTACGACCAATTACAACTAAGGAATCTAACTCAAGCATACAACCCTGCCACTAATGAACACTACCCTGTAACAAAGTCTTCTCAAGGTATTGGGAGGGTGATTACTAAAGGAAGATTTACATTAGATACTTATACTTACATGTTTAATTATCTAAACATTTTTGCTAATAACAAATTAGAAACTATAGCTGATTTTGAAAAATCCATCTCTTATGAAGAACAAGCCCAATTAGTTAAAGATGCAAAAGAAGGTGATGAGAATGCATTCTTAAAATTGACACATTATTGTGCAACAGATGGAGATATCACAGTTAAAACAGCAGAAAGATTCAAAGAACTTGTTGCTTTAAAATCATTACATTTTAAACGTGATCCTGACAGTATCAGTTCATCATCAAAATTAACCATTGCAGATAATTATTGGAAAAGACGTCATTTCTTAATTAAGGGTAATTTCCGAGATCAATGGAAAAAGCATTGGAGTAAAAAAGAAAATTTTTCATTAGACTGGTTAAAAAATCAAGACATGATTAGTTCTGGCTTCCAACAAGGAATTTTTGATGATATCCATACAGTTTACCTTACACCTTTTATCGCAGCAGCATATAAAACTAGCTACAATACCAGAATTAAACAATCAAATTTATTAGAGGTTATTGCCAACCCTTTTGTTAGAAAAATAAAAGAATCAAATTCAGTTCTAGAAAAGTTTGACTTATTACAAACTATTAATGCTGAATTATCATTTCCAATTGAAGAGATTGATAAAATTCTTTCTAGAGAAAATCAAACTTTCAATAATCCCCCTACTGAATTAACTGATAAACAACAAAGCGCATTATACTGTGTTTTTACATATCATGGAATGTTAAATTTGAATCCATTAGAATTTATTCATAATACTCAACAAGTTATCTCTGGGACAAATAACGCATTAAAAAGATTAAACATTATTAATCAGGGAAACAATTTCCATTTTCTAGATGGAGATATTGACTTAAAGAGGTTAGAAGACCAATTTTATGGTTTAAATATGGGGCAAGGGAAAGTTGCTTCAGTTAAAAAAGGTAAAATTATTGCTAATCCATTTTATAATGAAGAAATTGAAGATGTTAACAGATTAATTTACCAGGGGTTTAGTATCCATAAAGGAAGAAAAACTAATTTTGAAAAACGAATGTTGAAAACTGTTGTAGAACAAATATTCTCAGATGTACCTCCAAATAAAATTAAAACAGATTTAGAATCAGAGATTGAAAAGTTCATTAATGGTGATAGTGATCAAGAGGAATATTTTTTGCCAACTAAAACAAGGACATATTACAAAAATCATTTCAGAGATCTTATTGAAAAAACAGGTAATAAAAAATTGATTAAAGAATTTGAGAGAATAAGTAATAATATAGGAAGAACTTATTCAAAACAAACTCAAAAAAGATTACACCAAATATTAGAAGCTAATATTGAAGATTATTCATACCCATATCTTCAAGAGGTAGTGGAAACAATTGATCACCCTTACCCCTTATCAATAGACTTGATTTATGGTGATGGATTATCAAAAAGGTTAGTACCTACACAATTATTTGGTTTTATACCTGATTTAGGGATATATGAAGAAAAAATAAATAGACAATTCAAAGATATTCTTAAAATATTGAAATAATTAGGCCTTTCTAAAGATTCTCTATAATTGCTAAACCGAACTCTGAACATTTCAACAAAGAAGCATTTTTCATCTGACGTTCTAAATCATAAGTAACTTTTCCTTGATCAATAGTTTTTTCCAAAGCATTAACAATCAAATCTGCTGCTTCTTTCCAACCAATTGTTTCCAACATCATTACACCTGAAAGTATGATAGAACCCGGATTAACTTTATCTAAGCCTGCATATTTTGGAGCAGTCCCATGAGTTGCTTCAAAAACTGCTATCCCTTGCTCTTTACTAATATTTGCACCGGGTGCTAATCCTAATCCTCCTACTTGTGCTGCACAAGCATCACTTAAGTAATCACCATTAAGATTTGTTGTAGCTATAACATCATACTCAGAAGGTCTTAACAATAATTGTTGAAACATAGCATCAGCAATCCTATCTTTGATGATTATCTTTCCATCACTATCATCACTTTCTAAAACAATTTTATCAGCATATTCATCAATAGCAACTTGGTAACCCCACTCTTTAAACGCTCCCTCAGTAAACTTCATGATATTACCTTTATGAACTAAAGTCACAGATTTTCTATTATTTTCAATCGCGTATTCTATAGCTGCCCTAACCAATCTTTTTGAACCATCAATACTTATTGGTTTAATCCCAATACCAGAATTAGGAAAAATATCTTTCCCCATTTCATC
>CAYMTF010000023.1:0-5741 GCA_964393295.1 uncultured Methanosarcinales archaeon
CAAGAAGGTAAAACATTTTCTTCAAGTAAGTATGGTATTGATTATTCAGCAATAATTAGTTCTTTAGAAAAAGAAGCAGAAGAAGTACACGGTAAAAATATTGGACAGTTAATGGAAGAAGGTTACCATGTTGACCATATAATCCCCGTAAGTAATTATAATCTTGAAGACCCAGAAGAAGTTGGCAGGTGTTATCACCCAGACAATCTAAGATGGTTACCTGGAAGAGAGAATAAATCAAGAGGTAATAATTGGCGAAAAGAAGATTTGGAAGTTATTTTATCAGTTCCAAATAAAGTTTATCCTAAGAAATTAGAGGTAGTTGAAAATGCCCTCTCAACTTTGAATTATTTTATCCAAAAAGCTGCATGATTAGTTTTCTTTCTTGTAGACTCTGACCTAACGAAAACAAAATTGTCACGAATTTCCCGCAAAGGCATTACTTTTGCAAAACGTTGTAACATATTCTTTTAGTAAGATTTATATCCTTTGAAATATTCTTCAAATTAAAAATTACCAAATGATGTTAAATAAGTTTAAAAGAGGATTTATTGTACTTTTAATTCTAATGACTATTGTCATATTTGGATGTTCAGGAACAGCTCCAAAATTTAGTACTTTTGACTCCAGTGATGAGGGTTGGACTATTGAAGGTGATCCAGATTTAACTTCTGATGATCTTGGTATTGCAACCCCAGAGTATACTGAAGGGTATATTTGGGTTAATGATAGTGTCTCAGGAGGAATTATGTATTGGGTAGCTCCTCAAAAATATTTAGATGACAAATCATATTATTCTGGAAAATTTTTGAAGTTTGATTTAAGAGAATTATATAGGGATGGTTATCATTTCCCATCTCCAGATGTCATGTTATTTTCTAATGATGGAACAAAACTAGTATATTTTGATCAAAATAATTATGATAATTCTCAACCAAACAATTCTTGGAATAGTTATGAAATTAAACTAGATTCTTCTGCAGGTTGGAAGGATGCAACAGGAATATCCCTTAGTAGCAGTACTACGTTTTTAACTCAATATTCTAATGATTTAACCCCAGCAACAGATTCTCAAATCTCCTCTGTATTAGGTTCCTTAAAATCTTTATATATTAGAGCAGAATTCACTCATGGGTCAGATACTGACGCCTTGGATAATGTTTATTTTGGTACAACTAATTGATAAATCAAAAACTATCAACAAAATTGTCTAAATCTTTTCTATTTTTGTTATACATATAATCACTTACAAATTTGGTTGCATACTTCTTTGTTGTTACCCCTAAAACCCCAGCACCAGCAACAAGAGCAGCTAAACCAACTGATGGTGATGTTGTAACCATCTCCGCAATATTTAACCCAGCATAAGCACCAATACCAATTCCAGAAGCTGTTAAAATGTTTGAATACTTTCTAACATCGTCCAAATCCTTTTTGCTCAATAAAAACATTGAATTCTTTAATAAATCGTCATAATCCATTTTCATATTTTCCATATTATTTAATTCACCTGCTGATTCTTTTATAAAACTAATGTTTAAATTTTAATACAAATCAAAAGTCTTAAAAAAGAGGTTGAAGAATATAGGTTCTATGAATATTAAAAGAGAAAATATTGAGATTATGGCTCCAGCAGGTTCATATGAATCTTTAATGGCAGCTATTAATGCGGGAGCTAACTCAGTTTATTTTGGAATTGAACAATTAAACATGCGTGCGAGAGCTGCAAACAATTTTACAATTGATGATTTGAAAAAAATAGTAGAAATTTGTCAAGAAAAAAATGTTAGAACTTATCTTACCTTAAACACAATAATGTATGATCATGATATGAATTTAATGAGGAAGATTTGTGACGCTGCAAAAGAGTCTGGGTTAACAGCAGTGATTTGTAGTGATGTTGGTGCAATGTCTTATGCTCATTCAATAGGTTTAGAGATTCATATTTCGACACAAGCAAATGTATCCAATGTTGAAACATTGAAATTTTATTCTCAATTTGCAGATGTTGTGGTATTGGCAAGAGAACTAACCATCCAACAAATTAGAAGGGTAGCTGATCAGATTAAAGAACAAGATATTAGGGGACCTAAAGGAGAATTAGTAGAAATTGAAATCTTTGTTCATGGTGCATTATGTGTAGCGGTATCAGGAAAATGTTATATGAGTCTAGGGACATACAATTCTTCTGCTAATAGAGGTGCATGTTTACAAAATTGTAGAAGATCATACAGAGTTATTGATGAAGAAACTGGAGATGAATTAGTTTTAGATAATAAATATATTATGTCTCCAAAAGATCTTTGTACTATTGGATTTGTTGACAAAATTCTTGAAGCAGGGGTTAGAGTACTTAAAATTGAAGGACGAGGAAGAGCACCAGATTATGTTAATACGGTAGTAAAATCTTACAAAGAAGCTGTAGAAAGTTATCTTGATGGTACTTATACAAAAGAGAAAATTGATAATTGGATTAAGGATTTAGAGAAAGTGTATAATAGAGGTTTCTGGCATGGTGGTTACTACCTTGGTAAAAAACTAGGAGAATGGTCAGGAGTATACGGTTCTCAGGCAAAAAAAGAGAAAATATTCTTAGGAAGAGCAAAACATTATTTTGGTAAGGTTAAAGTTGGCGAATTCCATATGGAAAGTGGAGAATTAAAAATAGGTGATGAAATTCTTATTACTGGGCCTACTACCGGGGTTATTGAAACAACTGTTGAAGGAATATTTTTTGAAGAAAAAGATGTTGAATCAGTTCACAAAGGACAAATTTTCACCATTAAACTTGAAGATAAGGTTAGAAATAATGACAAGTTATACAAAGTAGTTGATTCTAAAAATAATGATAAGGAGTCTAACTAAGATGAATGATGAAGTTATAAATAATCTTAGGAAAGAGATTGATATTATTGATATTGAATTAATTAATATAATTGAGAAAAGACAAGATATTGTGAAACAGATTTTAAAAGTTAAAAATGAAGAGGATCTTTTAATCGAAGATCCAGTAAGAGAAAAAAAAATCATTAAAAATTTGTCTGAGGATAGTAAATTACCAAAACAGATGATTAAAGAGATTTATAATATTATTTTTAAAAATTCTAAAAAATGCCAAAAGTAATCCATTTCAGAGATAAGTGTATAGGTTGTAATTCTTGCGTAGAATTGGCACCAAAATATTGGGAGATGTCTGATGATGATGGGAAATCAAATTTGAAAAAGGCTGAATTTAAAAGAAGTTGTTATGTTTTAAAAATAGATGACATTGACCTTGAACAGAATAAAAAAGCTGCCAGGGATTGCCCAGTAAATATAATAAAAATTGAAGAGTAAAAAATGGAAGTTAAGGGATTTGAATTTAAAGAACCTAATATAAGGGACTCATATGAGAGAAGAGCAGTATTATTTAGAAATAATATTATTGAAACATTAAGGAATCTTAATCTGACTGAGGATGATTTAGATATACCATTACAAAGGTTATCAAGGGCTAAAGGGAAAGCTTTTGTAGAATTCTATTTTGAAAAAGAATATATGTATTTTAGTTATAATCGGAGACTTAAATTTGTTGAGAATTTGTATGTCGTTTCAAAAGTTGTTGAGTTGGCAGTAAAAAAGTTATTATCTGAGGAAATTGAACTAAAAGATTTTATCAACTTATTTTCAGAAGATCAGGATATCGAACAAAAGAGGAAAGAATCAAGAGATATTATTGGTGTTGAACATGACTGTTTAGATCTTGATCTAATTAATAAAAATTATAAAAAGTTAGCTAAAGAACATCATCCAGACATGGGTGGAGATATGGAAAGTTTCAAAAAAATAAATAATGCTCACAAAATGTTGAAGAGAGAATTAGAATAAATATAAATGGCAGGGAATGAGATATTATATTATGCATTATTTGGCTTAGGTTTAGGTTTATTTCTATTCTTTAAAGGATTTCAATGGTTAAGAGAAAAAAGGCTTATTGAAAATATCCCCACTTCTAAGATCAGATCTTTAGCAATGGGTTTGGTAGAAATATTTGGTAAAGTATTACCAACAAATGAAGGAGTAGTACTCAGTCCATTTTCTAATACCAAATGTGTTTATTATAGATATTTAGTAGAAGAATATCGTCAACAAGGAAAAAATAGTAATTGGGTTACAATAAATACTGGAAAATATTTGCATCCTTTTTATCTTAAAGATAATACTGGTCAGGTTTTAGTTGATCCTGATGATGCTGAGATTTCAATCCCATTAAGTTATGAATATAAATCTGGGTTTGGTAAAAGTACTCCTGGAACCATTAAAACTTTCCTCTCAGGTATTAATGTTAGTTCCAATACTCTTTTTGGTTTAAACAGAAATTTGAGATATAGGGAATATTTTATCAAACCACAAGAAAATTTGTATGTTATTGGTACTGCTGGTGATAACCCGCATATGGAAGAAAGTAGTTCTATTAAAAATGAAGAAGATATTATGATTCAAAAAGGTAATACTAAACAATTTTATTTTATTTCTAATAAAGGTGAAAAAGAAATTTTAAAGAGATTTAAATGGAAAATAGCTGCAGGTTTATTTGGTGGAAGTATTCTAAGTCTAATATGTTTAAGCATAATCCTTATAAATCTCGGAGTTTTTTAATATTTTAAAATGATAGGGATACTAATTATAATTTTAGGGATTGGATTTTTTTTATTAGTTGGTTTTGGTCTTTATGCAATGTCTGCATATAATGGATTAATTCAGTTAAAAAATAATATTAAAAAGTCATGGAGTAATATTGATGTATTACTTAAACAAAGAAGTGATGAATTACCGAAATTGTTAGCTTCAGTTAAAGGTTACATGAAACATGAGAAAACAACTCTTGAGAATGTTACTAAAGCACGAACAAGTTTTATGAACGCTAAATCAATGGGAGATAAAGCTGCTGCTGATAATATGCTTACAGGAGCACTAAAAACACTCTTCGCAGTATCAGAAAATTATCCTGAATTAAAAGCAGACAAAAGTTTTCAACAATTACAAGGTAGAATTAGTGGTATTGAGAACGAATTAGCTGATAGGAGAGAATTTTATAATGATAGTGCTAATCAATTCAATATTAGGATTCAATCTTTTCCAGACATGATCATAGCAAATTTCATGAAACTTACTGAACAAGAGATGTTTAAAGTGTCAGAAGAAGATCGGAAAGATGTTGAAATAAATTTTGATTAATTTTTTTATTTATATTTTCTTAATAACCCTTATAAAATAACATCATTTTGAACATAATATGAACAAAATTAAAATAAATAGATATGCCAATTGTAGGAATAGATACGAATTAAGAGCCCAATATTTAGATGAGATTTTGAATAAATTTATTGATAATGAGGCAACAATTATTTTTCATGGAGATAAAGTTAAGGTCTCAAATATTTATGATCAAAATGAATTATTTGGAACTGTCTTTAAAATAGAAGATTGTATGGAATCAGAATTAGATATTAATTATCTTAAATATGATATTATTACCTCTGATGGGAGTTTATTTAAAACAAATTATCAAAACTTAGAGCTAATTACACAAAGTTATGGGAATAAGATTATGGAAAAAAGGTTATACAATGGAATTTGAATTTTACTCATATAGGTTTGGAAAACCAATCGAACAAGATTATATCGGATTAGAATTTGTTCAACAAAGAGATGGATCAATCTTTGAATTTAAAAATAATGATGAGTCTGTTTATGTACCA
>CAYMTF010000023.1:5751-7042 GCA_964393295.1 uncultured Methanosarcinales archaeon
AATTACTTTTCAAAAGGATATGGAACAATTAGAAGGTATGATCCAAGGTGCAGAAGAAAGCGGAGATAATTTGGCTAGATTATATCAAGATGAGTATAATGGTCTAGTTAAACAACATTCAGAAATGAAAAGGTTAGAGTCAATAATCTATAATCTGAAAAAAGAACCAGAAAATGGTGGGTGGATTAAGTTTTAAGATAAAACTCAGTTTACTTATGACCTTTAGACATAATTTCTTTGATTATTGTAGATATAACTTTACCTGAAGCTTTACCAGCTAATTGTTTCATACATATCCCCATTAAAGCTCCCATTGGAACATTTTTATTTTTAGAGATGACCTTAGAGATGGCATGGTGTAAATCCTCTGTTGATAATGATTCATAATTTTTTAGATCAAATTTATTTTTAATCATATCTATTAAAACATCAATGGTTATATCCTTATGAATTTTATCTTGGGACAAATATTTGAAAAAGTTTCTAAAATTTTCATCAGTAAGTTTATCTGAATCAACATTATACTTCCTTCTTAATTCTAACAAAGTTGGTCCTAAAGTTTCTGCAATAAATGCTGGTTTAATTTTTGAATATTTGGTTGTTAATTCTTCAAACAATTCCGAATTTGAAGATTTCCCAATATATCCTGCTAAATCTTTTGATAACCCGTAATCTTTTTGAAATCGTAAAAATTTATCTTCTAATAATTCTGGCAATATAATTTTACCTAAATCTTTTGTAACAATTAAAGGCACATCTGTTTCAGGATACATCCTTGCAGCACTTGGCATTGGTCTCATAAATCTGGTAGTTCCATCTTGTTGAGCTTTCCTAACTTCTTTTGGGATACCTTTAAACAATTCACTTGCACGTTCATGAACAGCTTCTAATGCGATTTTGGCTCTATGTTCTTTATCAGCGACTAAAATGAATGCATCATTCTTTTTACAACCTAAAACCTTCTTAACATTTTTAACATCATTTTCTGTAAGACCATAAGCAGGCAATTCATCGGAATGAAAAATACCACCAACACCAGCTTTGATTTTTGCTCTTCCAGCAAATTCTGTACCAAGACGATATTTTGGTTGCAATTCTTTTCCTACCATGCCTGCAAAACCAACCAATTTCAAACCAAGAATTTTACCTTTGTTTTTGAAAGTGTTAACAATAATTTTTGAATCAGATTTAGAGAATATTTTTGTCAAATCAGTTATTTTTAATTTCTCAAGTTTAATTTTTTTTGTTTTTAATTCTTTTTTAATTTTAATTAGCTCATTTTGTCGTTTTA
>CAYMTF010000023.1:7052-7761 GCA_964393295.1 uncultured Methanosarcinales archaeon
CTACTAGTGTAGGGATCATTTTCAGATCTTGAGCACCTTTAATTTCTACTCTAGCACCTTCACGAATACTTACATTAACATCTTGTCTAATTGTTCCAAGACCACGTTTACAATTTGGTAAAGATCTAAGATAATAACCTAACTGTTTTGCGGCTTCTTGACATTGTTGAGGCGATTTAATATCTGGGGCAGTACCAACTTCAATCAAAGGGATACCTAACCTGTCTAGATGGTAAGTTTTTTCATTTATAGATTCATTAATAATCCTGCATGAGTCTTCTTCAATAGAGATATTTTCAATACCAACATCTCCTTCACTGGTAGTAATTTTTCCACCACGAGCAACTAAAGCGGTACGTTGAAAACCAGAGGTATTAGAACCATCGGCAACCGTTTTTCTCATAACTTGAACTACAGAAGTTATTTTTGAATTAACAATCTTTGCAAATTGTAATGATGCATAAACTGCATTTTGATTGATTGGGTGTGGTGGTTCTGAATCAGTATCTACTAAACAAGCTGTTTGATCTTTACCATGATAAATAAAATCTTTTTTACGTAATTGTTCTTGTTTAGCAGCAATATCTATTTTACCACCTTCACCTGCAACAGCACGAATATTTCTATTAATAGAGAATTCAGAACTATTATCTTCAGTTATGATAGTTGAACAATCACAGAATAATTTTTTCCCATCTAACTGTTGATG
>CAYMTF010000024.1:0-7630 GCA_964393295.1 uncultured Methanosarcinales archaeon
ATTCTCTCTCAACTAAAGTTAAATTATTTATCAGTAACAGGTTTGAAGCTGATATAATTGGTAGAAAAGTGTTAGAATCAGAATCAGGGACTAATAATAATATTGATTTATTGTTTAATGTAACCAGGGATTATGAAAATGTTAATTGGGATGGCAAAAAAGGGAGAATAGATCAAGAATATTTGTGTGATAATTTAGATGATTTAAATGGAAAAACATTTTTTCTCTGTGGCCCTTTAGATTTTGTCAAATCTATAAAGGAAATTTTATTTGATCTTGGTATAGATAAATCTCAAATCAAACAAGAAGCTTATGGTTAGATCAGTAATTTTTTTTATTTTTTCTTCCCATAAATGAAGATCTCTGTTTTGAATATCTTCTTTTTCATCAAATAATTTACTTTTAGTTTTTCTTTTTTGAATAAAGCAATAATTTTCTTTTTATCACTTACTTCAATAGAGTTTGGGGTTATATTTAGGAAATTACTTTTAATATAAAAACAGAATTTCCCCTCTTTTTTTAGAATCTTTTTGACATCACAAATAAAAGATGGTATGTCTTTAACATGTCCTAAATCATTAAAAGAAACAAAAGAGTTTACTTTAACTGATTTTTTAGGTATGTTCAAAGTTCTTAAAAAATGGATATCAATGTGTTTTCTTTCTTTAATTGGGATCTTAGTCTTAAAAACTTTAATTTCTTCTTTTGATTGATTAGCAACAACAATTTGATGAAATTTAATTTTAGATTTAACGATATTTTCAGTAAAAGCACCCATTGGAGAATTATAAACCATGATTGTAGACCTTTTATTGAATGGACCAACTAACGAGATGATTTTATTAAAAGATTGTTTTGGTAATGGGATCTTATGAAAATGATGAGACAATTTAGCCATCAAATTACGTCTTAAAATAACATATTTCTTGTCATAAAACAGTTCTATTGTGAAGTAAGCAGGGATACCGAAAGCTATTAAACCTCCAGATATACGAAGTATATCCCACGCACCATGTGTTTCTTTTATGAACATAATCAGCAAAAAGATCATAAAAAAGATTGTAATAAATGGACCAGATTTACCAAAAATAACTCTGTATGGTCGTTTCAGATTTGGTTTCTTGAATCTCAATATTACTACACTCAGCAATACAGCAGAATAAACTATTAAAATTAGAGGGATCAACATATGAAGTAATGTTTCATATGATCCAGCTCCTACAATCACTAAAGTTGAAACAACTATTATTTGAAAAATTATGGATACATAAGGACTTTTATGTTTAGGATGTATCTTGGCAAATTGGGTGAAAAATAATTTGTCTTCAGCAATTGACATTAATAATCTTGGCGCTGTTACAATCCATCCAGCAGTGGCACCAATTACTGAGATAAAAATTAAAATTGAAAATATTATCCCACCTATTATCCCAAAATGTGCTTGACCTAAGTCTTTTAATGGTGCAACAGATTCAGAAAATTCTGCCCAAGGAATTGTTCCCATGGCAGTAAATGCAAGGAAAAAGGATAGAACTGCAATGACTAATGTACCATAAATTAAAGCTTTAGGCATTATCTTAGAAGGGTTTTTAGTTTCTGCTGCAAGAAAGATAGCACTTTCCCATCCAAAAAAAGTTTCAGCTATGAAAAATATTGTTAATAATATGTTCATGGTAGGTAAAACAAAAAATGGATCTAAGTTTTTTAATTGAAGATTAAAGAATCCTGGTATAATGATTGCAATAACTGCAGTTAAAGTTATTAAAGCGAATGTTACTAAAACAAATGTTGAAGTTTGCATTCCTCTATATGCAACATAACTAAAAGCTAATATTAACAGGATAGCAATAGGGATGTATGTAAATGAATATTTGATAGGGATAAGGTATTGTAAAGAACCCAATAAAAGCATAGCAATGGTAACACTTCCTGCAATTGAAGTTGTCCAACCGATTATAAATGACCAAAACCTTCCGTAAGATTGTTTAGCGAACTCATAAACTCCCCCAGCTTTAGGGAACATAGATACTAATTCTCCAAAACACATTGCAATGTATACTGAGATTAATGAAAGAATTCCCCAAGAGATTAAAGAAGCTGGACCAGCGTGTTTTGCACCAGCTGAAGTAAGGAACCAAATTCCAGTACCCATAATTGAATTAATTGTAATAAGTAGGATTACTTTAAAGCTTAATGTTTTCTTCATGACTTTTTCATGAGGTTGTATCTTCCTGATCTTAGCTTTCTTAACATATTTACGTGTTCTTAAAAACCTAGGTGCTCTTGCACCAAACCTAATTAATCTGATTAATCGTCCATACCGTGCAAATCTTGCCATTCTTGCTACATTAGTAATAATTCGAACACCTCTTAATGCTTTTATTAGCGATAATCCTTCAATTCCCAAGAATATTAAGTTGAAAGGGATGGTAGCAATAATTTCTAATATGTGTTTTTTGATATAGGGTAATAAGTGTGGTGTTTCAAACCATCTATAATATAAGTCAATAGCAAAAATAATAATAACGTAAATATCAAAGATATCAATAAAAATTGATGTAGTTTTTCCAACGCCAAAAAATAGTTCAATAATTGTAATAGTAAGGAGAAGAATTAATGATGGAGGGATTAATGATTGGATTAAATCATCTAATTTATTTCTTACCATAAATAAACACCTTACTTAAGGAAATATTTGTTAGTACTTAAAACTTACTCCAGAAGATATCTCCACTTTTTTAGAAAAGCATATAAATTATTAATTATTAATCAGTTGAGAGGAAGTTATAATTAATGGTTAAGAAAATTAAAAAAAGTAGTTCATTTAGTGTTTCTAAGAATAAAACAGGATTATATCTATTTATTGTTTTTATCGTTATAATTGGATTTATAGGGATTATGTTTATTCAAGATAAGTTCAATAATAATAAAAATTTGGCGGGTGAAGCTATTTTTTCGGGAGATGTTTGTTTAGAATCTGTAGATTCTGCAGATTATTCTTTTGATTTATACAAAAATAAAATGTTAGATGCACATGGGCATTATATGCCCTCTTGGTCAGAAAGGGTTCTAACTGAAACTTTTTCTGCAGGTGGTTTTAGTAGTATGATTACTCTTGGTCCAGCTTCTTCATTAGGGGTCTCCGATAGAATTAAAAGTTGTGCTTTTATAGATATGGGTAGTCCTAATTTTAAAAAATTAATTGAAGAGCTCAAAGCAGGAGAAATTTGTATTGGCGAATTAAGTATTATGCATTTTGAAAGTGGTTCTTCTGACAGTGACACTTATTTTGAATCAACTAGCCCCGATTTGTTAAGGGTTTATAATATTGCAAATTCTTTCAATGTTCCAATTTTTGTTCATTTTGATTTCTCAACAGAATACATTGAAGAGTTTAAATCTGCATTAGATATTGCTCTAGAAACAGATTTTATTTGGGCTCATATGGGGGATGCACCTTCAAGAGTTGTTGCAAAAATGTTAAGTGAGCATCCTAATCTATATGTAGATATATCTAGCCGTAACCCTTTATGTACTTTTGACGGTCGTTTAACTTCTTTATCTGAACAAAGGTTGGATAACGGTGATTTGGAAATAAAGTCTCAATGGAAAGATTTGTTTGAAGATGAAGAATATTCAAGTAGAATTTTATTTGGCACGGATATTGGTCCTGGAACAAGACATGAAGATATTGAAAGTATAGTCTCTTATTTTAGAATAATTTTAGGTCAAATTAATGAAGATGCACAATACAAGATTGCTTTTAGTAATGCTTATAATATTTTTCATAGCAGTTAATTGTCTAAATTTTCTTCTAAGAATTCTAACAGATCATTCCAATATATATCGTTAACTTCATAAAATAACTCATGTCCATTATTCTCAAAAGCATCATAAACAATTATTTCACTTTCTTTTTCATAATCTATTAATGAGTCATGTAATGTTTGACTTAGTTCAACATGATCTTGATCCTCTCTATTATACTCAGGGATATCATTTTCGGAGACTAAAATAAGTACTGGAGAAACAATATTATTGGCAGATTCATAATAATTATCTTCTTTCCCTTTCATTGGTGGAGCTGGGGCCATTAGTACTAAAGCAACATAACTATCTATTTCGGCAGCTAAAGTGTAAGTTAACATCCCTCCTCTTGAAAAACCCATCATTGCTAAGTTATTTTTATCAACAACATTTAGTCCTAAAATGTATTCAACAGAATTTGTCAGTTCATCTAATAAAATATTTGGTTTAGTACTAGAACTACGTATTGGAGAAAACCCGATATAACCTTCTTCAGCAAGAGATTTGCATACCTCTTCTGGATCTCCACCAATAATCCCACCTAATCCTCCATGATTAAAAATAACTGTGGGATATGTTCCATCATTATCTGGAACACACAAATGAGCTTCTAAATTATCCATATAATTAACAATTTGATAATTTGAATAAGTTATACTTTCTTCTTGTACTTCCTCCTCAATTTCAGGTGGAGTTATTATCTCCTCTTGTACCGCCTCTTTAATATCCTCGTTATTTAATATTTCTTCACTCTCGTATTCTTTTTGTTCCTCTTGATTAATTTCTATTTTTGGTTGATTTTTTCCTAATTGTTTATCTTTAGGATTTTTACAACTGGTTACAGTTAGAAGTGAAAAAGTTAAAATAATTATAAAAAGTACTATCAATTTATTTTTTAATTTTTTATTCATGTTGACTTTTGTCTTATCATTATAAAGGGTTAGTACTATATAAATTTATCTTTAAGAGGTTTTTTCTTTAAATATTAAAGGAAGTTTTAAGTACTAAAAAATTTTTTCCTAATACAACTTGGCATCTAAAATAAAAAAGATAATTTTCATTGGATTTTTCTTGATATTTTTATTAATCATTAGTTGTAGTAATGAGTTAGAGGTAGTAGAAGATGTTCCTGTGATTTCACCTGAGGAAAAGAGTAAGGATTTAGAAAAAAAGAAAAGTTCTGTCCCATCAAAAGATTTTAAACCACAAAAGAATAATCCTGGGGTAGTTGATATTGATGCTCCAGACACCGGTGGTGCAAAACCATGGGAGATGGACCTTTATCTTCTCAGATCTGATGAAGATGGCATGTTTAAAAAATTCAATCATGAAAGAACCTTAATAATTGAGCACGGTGCAGTACCAAATTTATTATTAACATCTGATGGAAGTTTGATTGCTACTTTTCAATATTTTTATGATAAAGAATCGGAAGAAGTGATCTCAAATGGAAAGATGTCTTATTCAATCTCTAAAGATGAAGGTGAAACTTGGTCTGAACCACAACCGATAAACTTTAATGGTTTACCTGAACCGGAATTATATATTAATCCTCATCATGATAAGCCTGTGGATCCTAGTTTAGTACAATTAGATGATGGTTCTTTTAGATTATATTTTACTTATGCTGAGAAAGGGGAAAGTAATTTACGTTTTTCATCTGCTAAATCTGATTCAATAGATGGTGTTTTTGAATATGAAGAAGGTGCAAGGTTAGACCTGGATGGTTATTTCATTTTAGATCCTACGGTTGTTTTTTTTAATGATCAATGGCACCATTATACAACAATTCATAGTCAAGTTGAAAATGATGAAGGAGAAGTTAATTTACATTCGGTTTCTGATGATGGTTTAAGTTTTGAAATTCAAGATAATATTGTTTTAGGAGTAACTATGTTAGGTGGAGCGGTAGTAACTAATGAGAATAAGTTATTATTTTTTGGTTCTGCAATAGAAAGTCAATCAAGTGTCGCTGTTAGTGAAGATGGTTATAATTGGGAGATGGACAATCAATTTGGTAAAGTTGGTTCTGATCCAGGTGTTGTTCAATTAGAAGATGGGACCTTTTTAGTCATAACACAAGCAAGTGGTTAAGGTCAAGAGATTTTAATCTCTTTTTTAACCATAAGGTTTATATATATTCTACAGTATATTGATAAATTATAAATCGGTTCGTTGGTCACCGTTAAAACAATCAGGTTGGAGGGAATACAACCGGGAATTAAATTCTAAAAACTCCTCACATAAAAATAACATTGTGGAGGAAGTTAAAATGGCAATAATAATAAATTACAGATCTAAAAAAACTATAGTTTGGGATGAAAATTTAACATTAAAAGAATTATTGGAAAAATCTACTATAGAAGCTGTTGATCTCGAATATGCAAACCTTTATCAAGCAGATCTTGGAGGAGTAAATCTTAGTTATGCAAATCTTTCAAATACATTTCTTGCTAGAGCATGTTTTTATAGTTCAAAATTAAGGTTTACAGAATTTAAAAAATCAGATCTTAGAGGGACAAAGTTTCTTCATGCTGATCTTAGGGGAGCAGATTTCAGTCATGCGGATCTCGAAGGTGCATATTTTTGGGATGCAGATATTAGAGGGTCTAACCTTGAAGGTGCAAATCTTAAAAGAGCAAATCTTGAAGGGTCGGATTTTAGAGGGGCAAACTTTTATCGAGCAGATCTTACTGGTGCATATCTTGAAGGGGCAAATTTTACCGGAGCAGATCTTAGGGAGACAGATATTCAAGATACCAAATTAGAAAAAATAATTATTGATGATGGGACTTACGATAATGAGGGTAATATCAAAATTTATGTAATAGCTTCTAGGAGGTCATTTCATGAATCAGCGGATACTAAAGGAGCAAAACTTGACGGAGTGGATCTTAGCTATACAGATCTAATCAAACAAAATTTCGAAGGGGCAGATCTTAGTGGAGCAGATTTAACTGGAGCAGATCTTAGTTATGCTAATCTTAAGGGAGCTGATCTTAAATGTACAAACCTTGAAGATACAAATTTTAAAGAAGCAAATCTTGAGGGGACGATTATTGATGATGGAACTTATGATGAAGAAGCTAATCTTAGAACTTATGTATTGTTGTAGACTCTGACTTAACTCAAGAAAGGCTTCCCTTTATTTTTGAAGAAAAGTTTATAACCTCTAAAATATTACTTAGGTGAAAAGAGGTTATAATTAAATGGTTAAGAAAATTTCTAAAGGTAGTCTGTTAGGACGTTCTTCTAGCAGTTCTAAAGATAAAACTGGTTTATATTTAGTTTGTATAGTTGGGTTTGTTGCTGTAGTGGCATTATTTCTAATGGTTAAAGGTGGTTCTTCTTCCTCTGAAGAAGTTATGGTTGTTGATGAATATCCTGTTATTTCTGAGGATAGTTCAGCATTAACTGGACAAGCTGGGAGGGTAAGAGAAAATTATGGTGTTAATATTAAATCACCTCTATTATCAGTATTAAATGTTGGTTTTAATTTAAACACTAAAGAAGCAGGTGCACTTCCAGATTGTTCTGAAGCCGGTATGGTTGATGGTGATTGCGCTGGGATAGGTGCTGATTCATGTGGTGGTTGTTTAGAATGTTCAGGTTCTTTATTAATCCCTTGCTCTTCTGAAGGGAGTTGTATTGAAGAATGGTGTGCATTATGTGAAGATACTGTTTTAGGGAGAGGATGTGACCAGATATTAGGAGGTTCTGTTGAAACAGAGGAAGTTATATCTAGTATAAAAAGTTATTAATTTTATTTTTTCTTTCTTGTAGACTCTGACCTAACTCAAGAAAGGCTTCCCTTTATTTTTGA
>CAYMTF010000025.1:0-7574 GCA_964393295.1 uncultured Methanosarcinales archaeon
TTTTAATAATTCGGTTATACCTGAATAATAATTTTTCTGTTGGGACTTTATCATAATCATCACCAAATTTTTGATATGAAAAGAAGCTTAATCTGAGTATATTTTCAATCTCTTCAGGAGTATGTTGTCTGATAAGGTTTAATACAGTGTTTATAGAAAGTTTAAATTGTGATTTAATTGGTTCGACATCTTTAAAGGTTAATTTTTTGACTTCTTTATATTTAAAAGTGGGTCTATAAATCATAGAAACTACAAAACCTTCTTTATCAATACCTCTTCTTCCTGCTCTTCCAGCAATTTGAAAATACTCTTTCGTATTAAGGTTTCTAAAATTAATCCCATCATATTTTCTTAATGCATTAAAACATACAGTTTTTGCAGGCATATTGATTCCTACTGCAAAAGTTTCAGTAGCATATAATACTTTTATTGATCCTTGTGAAAACAAGTCTTCAACTAATTCTTTCATCATTGGTAAAAGGCCAGCATGATGAAAACCGATCCCATGACTTAATGCTTCTTTTAAAGTTCTAGTAGATGAAAGTTGTTTAACTTCTCCAGGCCAATCCATCATCCTTTTGCTAACAAAAGAGATAATCTCTGGATCTGTTGGAAAAACTTTTGATGAGGCTAACTCTTTAGCCTTAAGTTGACAGTCTTTTCTAGAAAAACTAAAGAAAAGACATGGTAACTTTTTTGGTCCTAATTCTTTAATTAGTTGAATATGGTCTGGTTTTGGAGTTGAGATTTTCCTCCCACCTTTTCCTTTTCTCATAATTCTATTATA
Source organism: uncultured Methanosarcinales archaeon (assembly GCA_964393295.1). Lineage (GTDB taxonomy): Archaea > Nanobdellota > Nanobdellia > Woesearchaeales > GW2011-AR9 > CAYFJV01. The sequence continues at coordinate 788 of CAYMTF010000025.1, forward strand.
ACGTGGGACCTTGCCATCTTCTTCAATTATGTCTTTTATTTTTTTAAGAGATGTAATCCCTAGTTTGTAATCAAAAAATTGATGTTTTAATGGTACAACCCTGAAATCAGAGGTGATAGTTTTAACTGGATGTTTTTTAATTGCTTGAATCCATTCACTGAATTGTTCTGCATTAGGGATTGTTGCTGAGAGACAAAGAAATCTGACATTGCTAGGACTATAAATGATCGATTCTTCCCAAACATAACCTCTCTCAATGTCATTGATATAATGAACTTCATCAAAAATAACATAAGCAACATCTTTAACAGAGTTGTCATTTGTTAGAACCATGTTACGATAAATTTCAGTAGTCATGATTAATACTTTTGCTGAAGGGTTAATAACGATATCTCCAGTCATTAAACCAACTTGATTTGCACCATATTCCTCTGAGAAATCTTTATATTTCTGGTTTGATAACGCCTTTATTGGCGCGGTATAAATTATTCTATTATCATTATCTCTGTGGCTGTCAATAATGTATTCAGCTATTAATGTCTTTCCGCTACCAGTAGGGGCAGAAACGACTACAGAATTGTTTTTGTTTATTGCATTAATTGAATTTTCTTGGAATGGGTCTAACGTTAGCCCCTTGTACATCATAACCATATTATATTCTTGTAATCTGTTTTGTGTTATAATACTTTCTGTGGTTTAGATTGGTTATTTAACAGATCTCTTATCTCAACTCTTTCAACCAACCTTTAATAATTTCAAATCCGCCTTGCCAGAATTCTTCTTTAGTAATGTCAATGTCAACACTGGCTAACAATTTAATGGGGTCTTGTGACCCTCCAGCCGATAAAATTTTTTCAAATTTAGGTAAAAAATCTTTACCCTCCTTCTTGTATTTAGCAAACAAAGCTAGAGATAATAATTCTCCAAAATTGTATGCGTAACAGTAAAATGGGCTATGAAATATATGAGGTATGTAAGACCATTCATATCTAAACTCATCATTAACTTCAACAGAGTCTCCAAATTGTTCTTTAAGCAGGGAGAGATAATGTTCTGATAATTCTTTTTCTGTGACACCTTTCTGTAACATCTCATGTGCTTCTATTTCAAATTTAATGAAATAATTCTGTCTGATTATAGTGGCATAAGAATCTGCTAATTTATCCATTAACATTGATTTTTTATCTTCATCATTTTTTGCTTGTGATAACAGTTTTTCGAATACTATCATTTCTGCAAAAGTCGAAGCTGTTTCACATAAAGGTAGGGGTGCATGTGTTACACTATGATAATGGTTAGAAGCATAAATATCGTGTACTGCATGACCTAATTCATGTGCTAAAGTTGATACATCCCTCTTCTTATGGTCAAAATTGGTTAACACATATGGTAATACATCTGGGACTATACTCATGCAAAATGCTCCACTTCGTTTGTTTTTTTTAGGATGTGAATCAAGATGTTTAGCTGAGATAACACTTCTAGCTTTTTCAGCAAAATTTGGAGAAAATTCTTCAAAAGTTTCAAACACTATTTTTTGGGCTTCTTCAAATTCAAAATGTTCTTTGTTGTTTGTAACTGGTGCATAAATATCATACCTTTTTAGTTTGTTAACACCTAACATTTTGGCTTTGATTTTGAAATATTCTTGATATAAATTGATGTTTTTAGTACAAGTGTTTAGTAATACTTTGATGACTTGGTCTGGTATCTGGTTACAAAAATTTCTCATTGAGATGCTGCTGTCATAATTTCTCATCTCGGATTCAATTTTCCAATCTTTAGAGATAGCAGAATAGATCATAAATAATTTATCAATGTTATGTTTGTATGGTTCAAATAATGCTTTGTAAGCTGCTTCTCTTTCTTCAGGTTTAGTACTACGTACATAACTAACAACTTTTTCTTGATTATCTATTTGTATCTCTCTAACAATCTCTTTTCCATTAGAATCTTTTCCTTTAATTTTTAATAAAAAGTTAAAATCATTAACAATGAGGTCATATAATTCGGAAATAACCTCAATACCGTTAGTATCTTTTTTATGAATTAACTGTTCTTCTTTTTCAGATAATGTATGTTTGGCAGCTTCTCTTGAATGAAATAATGAATAACTTAAATCGGGAATACTATTAAATAATCTGGACGCATTTTTTTCATCTAAGATTTCTAAATTCCCGACTTTTAATCCTTTAATCCAATGACTAAGATACATTGTTTGTTCACTAATTTTTATAGAAAGGTTGTCAATTTTACTCTGAAAAACTCTTGCTTCTTGAGATTTAATGTCTGTTGCAAGGATTAAGGAAGTATACGCAGAAAGCCTACTTAATTTTTCTTTAAATTGTTCAGAGAATTCTAGAACCTTTTTGAATTTTTCTTCACTCATCCCTGGGTTAAGGTCTTGTTTGAATGTTTTATATTGTAATAATTCAGTTTCAACTTGAGAATATAATTTTTCAAAATTATCAGTTGGTATTATGTCATGAAGGTTCCAGTTTAATTCATTTGTCATAAAGTGAATACCAAACTAACTAATTATAAAGTTTATGGTTATTAAATTATTTATAGAAAAAAGTACCCCTACTTTCAAACTTAATCAAGACTTCCGAAAAAATCCTTTTTCTTAACAACCGAAATCACCAAGAGACCAGATCCTACGGTAAGGGCAATAATGCAATAAAACCGTTTACTATTTAATACTTTCGTTTTTTGATTATATATAAATATTTTAATAAATTAAAAAGAGATTTATTATTTCAAATTTTATTATTACTATTTTTTTATAGAAAAAAGTACCCCCATTTTCAAACTTAATCGAGATTTCCGAAAAAATCTTTTTTCTCAACAACCGAAATCATTAAGAGACCAAATCATCCGATAAGGGCAATAATGTAGTAAAACCGTTTACTATTTAATACTTTCGTTTTTTGATTATATATAAATATTTTAGTAAATTAAAAAGAGATCTATTATCTCAAATTTTACTATTACTAATTTTTTATAGAAAAAAGTACCCCTACTTTCAAACTTAATCAAGACTTCCGAAAAAATCCTTTTTCTTAACAACCGAAATCATTAAGAGACCAAATCATCCGATAAGGGCAAATAGACATTGAATCCACCTACTATTTAATATTTTCTATTAATTGCTTAGTAACAAAAAAGGAGTTGTTGTAGTCTTATACCTCAAATAAGATAAATCAAATAACCCATATAAGTTAAGTAACCGACTAGTAATGTTGCTCCTTCCCATCTTTCTACTTTTTTCCCAATTGTTGCAAAAAGCAAAAACAGTAAAGTTATTCCAATCATTACTGATCCATCAAAGAATAGTAAAGAACTGCTCATATTAATTGGTTTAATCAAACTAACAGTTCCTAAAACAAAAAGGACATTGAATATGTTTGAACCAACAATGTTACCAACTGCAATGTCTGCTTTACCTGTTAAGGCAGCAATAATAGAAGTAAAGAGTTCTGGTGCACTAGTTCCAAGAGCAACAATTGTAACACCAATAAACGCTTCACTTAAACCAAACATTAATGCTAATTCAGAACTGGAAGTAACAAAATATCTTCCACCTAGAGATAATAGTATTATTCCTATTAAGATTAGTAAAGAATTTTTTTGTACTGAATTTTCATTTTTATATTCTGAGGAAAATTGGGCTTTTGTTCCATTTTTTCCGTTATTTTTAATTGATTTCCAGACATAAATAATAAAAATTATGAACATAATCCAAAAAAACAATCCATCAAATCTGCTTAAACTAAAACTATTTTCTTGGAACAAATAATTATTGTTTGCAAGTAATAATAATAAAAAACTTGATACAATCAAAAATGGGAATTCATACATTAACGTTTTAGATTTAACTGATAAAGGTATAAGAATTGCACAGATCCCAATAACTAATCCAATGTTAGCAATATTTGATCCGATTACGTTTCCTATTGAAAGGTCAGCACTCCCAGTTATAACTGCCATTAAACTTACAATGAATTCTGGTAGACTTGTTCCAAAAGCTACTACTGTTAATCCAATTAATATTGGTGACACTTTTAAGTAAGCAGCAAAATCTGCAGCACCATCAACTAGAAAGTCTGCTCCTTTAACTAAAGCAAGAAGACTCAATATTAAAATTGCGATTAACAGGATAATTTCCATCTTTTTTAGATTAGTTGATTGGTTTATATTATTTTTGGTGTGATGGAGTTAAGTTTATATATGTTTTAATCTTTTGTTAGTTAGGTGTGTATGTGGATACATTTAATAATCAAAAGGGACAAGTAACAATATTTATTATATTAGGGTTAATCATATTAATTATAGGAATTTCATTTTTTTTATTAAAAGAAGATTTAATTATCGATTCATTAAATGATGAGATTGATAGTGATTCTTTTGATCAATTAAATAATGTTAATAGTTTTGTTGAAAAATGTTTGCAAGATAGTTCTAAAGAAGCTTTGTATCATGTTTTTTCACAAGGTGGGTATTATGATCTTGATCAATTAACTGATGATTCTAAAATTGGGACTAATGATAGTTCTTTTGGAAGTTTCCTATTGCCTATTTATTATTCTGAGGGTGGTGATTTTTTACCAACTCTGGAAAAGATTGAAATTGAGGTTGGTTTAGCAACTGTGGATTACTTCTTAGTATGTATTGATAATTTTGGTGTTTTTACTGAGGTTGGTTATAATTTTACTGAAGTTGATAGTGCAAAAGTGGAAGTTAAGTTTTTAGAACAAGGAACGGATTTTATATTAAATTACCCTGTAAAAGTTTCTTTTGAGGATAAAAGTGTTTTATTAGGGATTTTTGATTCAGGGGTTGATTTTGTTTTTGTAAGCAAATATAACGATTTAAATATGTTATTAGAAGATAATTATAATTTTTACAATAATCAATTTATTGTTGGTAGCTGGTCGAATTTAGCTTATAGGAATAATTATTCATTTAGTTATACTCAATTTGGAAATCTTGGTTCGGAGATTTTCATATCATTAGAGTATGATCCTATATTGGATGATCCACTATTTTTTAATCTAGGATTACAATATGCCTGGGATGATTTAGATGAAAGTGTTAGTTCCCAGAGTAGTTTTAATTTTAATAATACTTTGAGTGAGGAAGAATTAGCAGAATTATTTTATGTTTTAGATTTTGAAGAAGTTGAAATAAATTATTCTGGTGTCCATAATTTTCAAATTGAAGCTAATGGTATTAATTTGACTTATGAATTAGATACTGAGTCAATTTCTATCTCAGAGAATGGATTGGTATCTTTTGATACCAGTATTTTTGAAAATGGCGAGTATTTATATTATGTTAAAGTTAATGATTATAAGAATAGTAGTGTCATTGTTCCGTTAATGTTTAATATTAATGTTGACCTTGGTGGTTACCCCAAAATTGAGTCTCCGATTGATTTAGTGGCTGTTGTTGGAGAAGAATTTGAATTGATAATAAATGTTTCAAATACTGAAAATTATAATGAATTATATTTCTCTTCAGATTCTTATCTGTTTGAGATTAACAAACAAACTGGTTTAATCAAATTTATACCAGAAATTTATGATGTTGGATTCCATTCAATTAGAATTGATGTTGAAAACATGTATGGTTTATCCTGGGTTAGATTTGGTTTAGAGGTTGTAGAATGAGGTTCAATAGGTTTTCATTAATATGTTTAATTGTTGTTTTTTCTTCTGTTGTATTGGCTTCTCATGAGGCTAGTCATATTGATACACCAACTGAGAGTTATTCTCAAACATGGGAAGACCCTGTTTACTTCAATCAAAATTTTAATCAGTATCCTGCTGATGCATTTTCAAATAATCCTGATATGGCGTGGGATAATCTACAAAATAACGAGAATTTATGGGATCAACCAGATGTAGTCAAAGCTGCTTTTGGAGAAGATTCGGCTAGAGCTATTGAAACCAACCCGGTTAAATCAATAGGCTTTATGAATGATAATAATCTTGATAGTGGTAGTTCTTATCTGTCAGATCCTGATAATAGAGTTGCTTTAAAGAATGCTTTAATTAGTACAGAAAGTTCTGATGTTTTAAATGAATTAAATGAGAACCAAGTAACTAAGGAGTCCTTTATTATGGAGGAATATGGTATAGAGATGATTACTTCAAAAAATACTGGGAGATCTGCTAGTATAATCTCATTTACTTCTGCTGATGGAAATGATGTAGTAAGTACAGATAGCTCAACTTTTACAATCTCTGATTTTCCTGGTGCTAGGATTAGTAAAGGAGGTGAATTAGTCCTTCCAGAAAATAGTCTCTGTCCTTCTTGTACCATGAGAGAGACAGAGAGTCTTAGTTTGGGGACTGATAATTCTGGCAATCCGGTTATTTTACAAGAGGGGGGTTCTTTTATTCTAGATAATTCTCAATCTCTTGGTTCTATTAACGTATTAGTAACTGATGGGAAAGTGAATATGTATAACGACATAAAGGTTGATGGTTCAACTTTTTCTGGTTATTCTGAAGTCACTGGTTCATTTTCTTATTCAAACATCGATGGTGAGCATTTTTTTCAAGGAGATTATGATATCAGAAATTCATATGAAGCAACTGATGCGACTGGTGCACTTTTTATTAATCCTCAAGGACATACATCAGAGTTTTCAGTTACTGGTAAAGTTTTAATTACAGATGATTTGATTGGTAAAGGGGTTTTAATTACTGATCCAGGAACATCCATTATGACTAATGGTGCTGGTGCTGACGGAGAAGGTTATTATTCAGAATTAACAGTT
>CAYMTF010000026.1:0-7419 GCA_964393295.1 uncultured Methanosarcinales archaeon
GCGAAAAATAAATTAAGTTATATTGATGTCTGGAATACATTCAAAAAACATTTCAAACAAAAAAAATACAAACCAATAGACCGGTATCCAGTAGTTGCAAGATGGAACCCAACAGTAGATTTCACCATCGCTTCAATTGCAGCATTCCAACCATTTGTAGTAAGTGGTGAAGTTGACCCACCAGCAAAAAGATTAGTAATTCCACAGTTCTGTTTGAGATTTGGAGATGTAGATAATGTAGGTGTTACTGGTTCACATTGCACCGGTTTTGTCATGATTGGGCAACATCAATTTGTTAATGAAGATGAATGGGATATTGAACAGTCGTTCATGGATGTTTATAGTTATTTGTTAGAGTCTGTAGGCTTATCAAAAAATGAGCTGATTTTACATGAAGATGTTTGGGCAGGAGGAGGAAATTTTGGACCATGTATGGAATTCTTCTCAAGAGGGATAGAACTTTTCAACCAAGTTTACATGATGTTTGAACAAACTCCTGATGGGGGAAGAAAAGAATTACAAATCAAAGTATTAGATATGGGATTAGGTATGGAACGTATTGCTTGGTTTACACAAGGAACAACTAACATATACGAAGCAATATTCCCAAAAACATTAGAAAAAGTTAGGAAGAGAATAAATGTAGATTATGATTTTGAATTGTTCAAAAAATTCTCACATTATTCTGGATTATTAAATGCAGATGAAGTTGATGACGTAGGAAGTGTATGGGATGATATTGCTAAATCACTCAAAAAGAAATCTGGTGAAGAATTAAAAGAGAAGATCATGCCAATGACAGCAGTATATAGTATTGTTGAACACTCAAGGTCCTTACTCGTTCCAATTAATGATGGGATGTTACCGAGTAATGTTGGAGGGGGATATAATCTACGAGTTATCCTTAGAAGAGCATTAGGTTTCATTGAGAAAAATAATTGGCCAATAACATTACAAGAATTAACTAAATGGCATGCTCAAGAATTAAAAGATATTTATCCTGAATTATTAGAGAATATTGCAAATGTTAATAGAATCATAGATGTAGAAGTTGAAAAATATAAAATCACAAAAGATAAGGCAAAACAAATTGTTAAAAAATTGATTGAGAAAAAAGATAATATTGATACTAAAAAGCTAATTGAACTTTATGATAATAATGGTGTTAATCCAGAGATGTTCAAAGAAGAAGCAAAAAAAGTTGGGAGAAAAATAAGCATACCAAACAATTTTTATTCTTTAGTTGCAGAAATGCAAGAAGAACGATCAAGGAAAGAAAAAGAATCAAATAGGAGTGATCAAGATAATTGTCACAAAATATCAGAGGATGTCCTAAAGAAGATTCCAGAAACAAGAGTGTCATATTATCAAGACTGGTCAATAACTAATTTTAGTTCTAAAATCTTATTTATTGATGGAAATAAAATTATTCTTGAGGAAACTTATTTCTATCCTAAATCAGGGGGACAAAGTCATGATGATGGAACTATCAATGGAATTGAAGTATCTCACCTTGACAGACAAGGTAAACACGTAGTGCATGTATTAAAATCTGATGAAAAAAGTAAAAGTCTAAAAGTTGGAGACAAAGTTAGTTGTGAAATCAATTTTGAACAGAGAAAACAACTTACACAACATCATACCTCCGCTCATATAATTAATGCTGCTGCAAGAGTAGTGTTAGGTGACCATGTTAATCAGGCTGGTGCACAAAAGAAAGTGGAAAAAGCACATTTGGATATAACACATTATTATGGTTTAACTGATGATGAGATTAAAAAAATTGAAAAGGAATCCAATAAGATTGTTAAACAATCAGTACCAGTGAACAGTATTTTTATGCCTAGAACTAAAGCAGAGATGAAATACTCGGTTAGAATTTATCAAGGTGGAGTTGCACCAGGTAAAATTTTAAGAATTGTTGAAATACCTGGGGTTGAAACTGAAGCTTGTGGGGGGACACACCTTAGAAACACAAATGAAGCTGAAAAGATAATTATTACTTCTGCAAACAAGATTTCTGATGGGATCATCAGATTAAATTATGTGGCAGGTAAAGCAGCAGATGATTTATTGAACAAAGAAAGCTTATTACTTGAAGAAACAGCTAAAATTTTAGCATGTGAAAAAGACAAAGTCCCTGTAATGGCAGATGCATTATTTAAATTATGGAAAAGTGCAAAAAAATCAATTAAGAAAAAAGAGATCATTAATCTAGATCTAAAAATAGATACTAAAAATAGTTCTGATGACTTTAAACTATCAGAAAAAGAATTATTAGAAAAAACTGCTGATATATTCTCCACTCAGGTTGAACATATCCCAAAAACTGCAACAAGATTTCTGAAAGATATTGAAAAATTCAAAAAAAAGATGACTGAGATGGTTAAATAATTTATTAGCTATAGAAAGAGAAACTAAGAAATGAAAGATAAATTTGAATTCATAGATCATACTGCAGACATATTATTTAGATGTGAAGCAGGAAGTTTAGAAAGATTATTTGTTCAAGCAGGTTTAGCTATAGGTGAAACAACTACAAGATTAAACACCATTGAAGAAATTGAAGAAAGATTAATCACTGGGAAAAACAAAAATCTGGAATATTTACTATTTGATTTTTTAGATGATTTGTTATTTTATAAAGATACTGAATTACTTATCTTCAAAAAATTTGAGATCAAAATTAATAAAGAAGGATCAGAAGAATACAAATTAACTTGTAAAGCTACAGGGGAAAAACTACAAGAAGGAAAACACGAAAGAACCATTGATATTAAAGCAATAACCATGCATATGTTTGAAGTAAAAAAAGTCTCTTCTGAAAAATGGTCCTGCCAAGTTCTTGTTGATATCTAAAAATGGTTACAGACTTATACACAATCTCAGAAGAGATCAGAAAATGTACTTCTTGTAAATTATGGAAAGAAAGAATGTTGGCAGTTCCAGGTGAAGGTAGTCAGAATTCAAAAGTTATGATGATAATTGGATTCCCAACAAATGAGGATGATAGATTAGGGCATCCCTTTGATAAAAATACAGATAAAGGTAAAAAATTTGAACAAATGCTTATTAAATTAAAACTCACGCGAGATCAAATGTTTGTAACAAACTTGATCAAATGTTTCCCTAGGAAAGAAAAAGTCACCTCTAAGGAGATTAAAACTTGTGGGGATAAATGGTTATCTAATCAGATTAAATTAATAAAACCAGAATTGATTATCTTATCTGGTGAAATTGTATTTAAGAATATTATTGGTAATGGAAATTTTAAAAAAAATATAGGTAAAGAATTAATTGAAAAAAAACAAAGATACCTTATTGTTGAAGATTTTTAAATAAAAAAACTATTGAGCCTGAAAAGCTAAAATATCCTCTGTAGATAATTTCTTCCCACTTTTCATTTTCTCTTTAACTTCTTTAGTTCTCTCTTTAACTTTATTTTTATGGTCATTTTTATTCTGTAGACCTAACTCTTCCCTAATTTCATCTAAAACTTTAGATTTCTCATCAGCAACTTTCTTTAAATCTTCAAATTTAGACTTATTTTCAAGATATTCTTTTGATAACGGTTTCTCTTTAACACGTAATTCTTTAATTTCACCAATAATACCACTAATTAATTCGTGTCTTTGTTGAGATTTTTCAGCTAAAACTTGAATCTCCTTGTGAACTTCTTCGGCTTTCTTTTTAGAAACAATAAAATTTCCATGAGCCTCAGAAGCTTTATCAATTATTTCAGAAACATCATCAAGTAAAGCCAGTTGAGCTTTCAACATTTTAACCCTTTTCTTAATCTCTTTCTCTTTCTTGAAAGAAATTACTTCAATCTCAACTTTTTCTTCAAGCATTTCGATCTCTTTCCTGATCTTTTTTGGATCATCTTCGAAATTTTTATCAGAAAGTGAATCTCTTCTTTTTTGATCAGCATCTCTTTTTTTATCAGAAATCTTTTTAACATCTTTATTCAAAGAATCACGTTGTTTTTTTAATTCTCTTACTTGAGAAGTGAAACCATCACGTTCCCCTTTTAAAAGTTTAATTTTTTGATTACGATCTTTTATTTTATCAGTAATTGATCGGAGCTTTCTATAAGCTTCTTCCTTAATATTAGAAATCTCTTTCATTTCTGATTTGATCTCTGAGAATTCTTTTTTTAAAAGATCAAATTTTTTTGATAATTCTTCTGTCATTATTAGTCACGTCCACATTTTCAAAAAGAAAATGATTATATTCTCCCAAAAAATGTTTTAGATTTTTTGGCTTCAATATACTAAATTTAAGAATTTATTTCTTAATAAGAAAACTTTCTTTAGATTTAATATATATATTTTAAAAAATAAAAAAAAGGATAAAAATTATCCAAATAAGGAACCTAAACCAGCAGCAGCTGCTTGTTCAGCTTTCTTATCATCTTTCTTTTCTTCCTTCTTTTCTTCTTTTGCTTCTGCAGCAGGTGCAGCAGCAGCAGGTGCAGCAGCTACATTTGCAGCTTTTGCAATTGCTTCATCGATATTAACCCCTTGTAATGCAGCAACTAGAGCTTTAACTCTAGCTTCATCAACTTCAACACCAGCAGCTGATAAAACTCCTTTAACAGCAGCTTCGTTTACTTCTTTTCCCGCTTTATGTAGTAACATAGCACTATAAATGTATTCCATTTTGTTTCCTCCTTAATAAAAATATAACTTTTATTTTTTTGAATTTTATTTTTTGATGATCTTATAACTTAAGACTTCTTTTTTAAAGATTTGCCTCATTTTTCACAGATTGAGCTTGCCTTTCAGCTTTAGCCACAACTTCGTCAGTTGTATCAGGTGACAATATGTTCCCTTCTAAAGCAACAGATTTAGCTTCCCTAAAGGCCTATTGAACTAATACTTCACTAGTCTCTTGACACATATAAGCAGATTCAACAGCCAAATTAAAAGCCCATTGAGCAGCTTGAACAAAGTTATTACTATATTCTTCTTCATCAATCCTTAGATCTCTTCCTTCAAAGATGTAACCTTCTTCCCAAGCAGCTACTAAGTCTAAACCAACCTCCATTGGTTTAATATCTAGCCTTTTAAGAGTCTCAGCTAATTTTTCTGAAATTTCGTCACCTTCTTTTGCAACAGTAGTATCAGTAAGGATCTCTAATTTTCCACCATTAACTTTTGTCTTAATCCCAACAGCAGCTAATTCTGAAATAATTGGTCCAGGTGCAAAATTAGTCATACCTGCGCTAACAACAATATCTTTTGGTGCAACTTGACCCGATTTAGCAGGTGCTTCAGATTTATTCTTTTCTAAAATTGAATTCAAAGTAAAAGGGTTATCATTACTAAACAACATAGCAGGCATACCTTTCATCTTTTCAACTAAATTAGAAACTGAATCTTTCTTTGAAGCTTCTAAAGCTCTTTTAATCAACTTCTTCCTAGCCATAATGATAGTTACACCTTTTTTCAAAAGAGTAGCCTTCATTTTTTGAAGCTGTTGAGCAGGCAAACTTTCCATGTTAACAATAGAAACTATAGAATGACTATCGATTAGATCAGTTAAATGTTTTACTAGTTTTATTTTATTCTCATTTACCATCTTATCATTAAACCCGGATTGGTTTCCCCATTGTAGTCTTTATTAAAACACATTTAACATTCTGTAACTCGTTTGGTAATTGTTTAACTGAAGCTTTATATGTAGAAAGAATGTTCTCAGCAATCAAATCATCTTCCATAATTCCAGCATCTTTCATACTAAGACCTCTAAGACATTGTAAATTAGTACCTTTATTAGCTTTTAACCTTACAGATTTGTTTAATTTTTCAATTAATGGACCTAAGTTTGCATTTGGAGGAACTACACACCCTATCTTTGGATTTGGCATTTTTCCTCTTGCTCCTAAATAACGTCCAAATGATGCCGCAACCTTTGGCATCAGTGTTGCTTGAGCAACGAAATAATCATATTCTTGAGCTAATTTCTTTATTTGTTTTTTATCATAATTAGCAAAATCGGTTTGCATAATCACTAAATCACAATTTTCTTTAGCTTGTTTTTCTAACTCTGCACCAGCGAAAGCAGCAATTTTTATTCCTTTTCCTCTTGGTGATGGTAAAGTTATAAAGAAATCCAAAGGATTAGACTTGATATTAATGTTTTTTAAATTAATTATCAATTCAACAGACTGACTAAATTTTCGTTTAGGCTGTTCCCTTAATTCTTGTAATGCTTTTAATACTTCTTGTTTGTTCATTTTTCCTCCTACTGAAAGTAGTAATAACGGTATTCTCAAATACGAAGTGATTTATTTATAAACTTTTCTGTAATATAATTATTTAATTTTATTCTTATATTATTTCAATGGCGTTTGAATCCCTAAAAGAGAACTAGAACATTCCGATAATTTCAATAAACAGTCATAATAATGTACTAAGAAAGCTTTATTTTCTTTAGATTTATTTAGTTTTGTAAATCCAATCTCCGATTGAACATTATTTCTAATTTTTAACCAAACTTCATCAGTTCTACTAAAATCCTTCTTCAAATAACATTCATAAAGTTCATTGAAAGTTTTTTTTAAGTTAGAGAATAATTCTGACCTTGGAAGATTACTTTCTTTTATTGTTCTCCCTAAATAACTGAAAGATCTAGAAAGTTTAGTCAACTCAATCACAAAATAATAATGATAATATGATTTTTCTCCTTGATACTGATGAATTTGAATTGATCTAAGACAATGGTCTCTCATTTTTAATAAATAGTCATACATCTCTAAAAGGTTCACATCTGCTTTATCCCATTTTTGATCAATTTCATCAAGAATATGGTTAGTAAATTGAAACATTTTAATAACCAATTTTTCAATTTGTTGATCATCATCACGGAAAAACGATTGAATTGTTATAGAATTCTTTTCCTGCTCAGTTACTTCCAATCCAGTAAATGAAGAAACTATAGTATTAATCAGAGTAGGTTTTGGTAAAGTTTTGAAATTTAGTTTAATTTTATTGTAACCAGCGTTATAACCATAAGATATAATACAACGAATTTCGTGTTTATTGATATGGTTTAGATTTAATTCTAATTTTTTGTCTAAAACCTTTTTTGTGGTAAGATGTAATGTTTTGCCGTCTTCTAGGATCTCTAATTCATCTCCAGCGCCTAAATTATTCTGATTTACCCATCGCCTAGGTAAACAGACAGTAATTCCCCCAGCTCCTTGCTTGATCAACTTACGTTTCATTTTAAGGTTAAATAGTTGTTCTTCTTTAAAAAACTTTAGAAAATTTATATAATTATATAAGTTTATATAAGAATGATATAAATAAGTTCGCCTACCACTACTCCTCAGTAACTAAATCAGAATATGGCAAAAATTTCATTAGAAGAATTAGTAGAATACACTAAAGAGTTTGGACCTAAAGAAGTAGT
>CAYMTF010000027.1:0-7354 GCA_964393295.1 uncultured Methanosarcinales archaeon
TTTTATTATCACCAATTAGTTCATAAGCAATTATGTAGTTATTCACCTCTTTCCACCTAAGTAATATTTTAGAGGTTGTAAACCTTTTTCTCAAAAATAAAGGGAAGCCTTTCTTGAGTTAGTTATGAAAGAACATTTGTGCTTAAAAAAAAGAACCTCTACTACTACTTTAATTCTTTACAAGTTATTTCGTTGTAAGCTTGAAGATATCTCTGAGTTGTACCCTCAATTACTTCATTAGGTAACTTTGGGATTGGAGGTTCTTTATCCCACTTAATTTCTAACAAATAATCTCTTACAAATTGTTTATCAAAACTATCCTGGGTCCTCCCTGGAGAATATTTTTCTATTGGCCAAAACCTACTAGAATCTGGAGTTAACACTTCATCAATCAATATTATTTCCCCATCTACTAAACCAAACTCAAATTTTGTATCTGCAATAATTATCCCCCTCTCAAGTGCATAACTAGCAGCTTTAGAATAAATTTCTTTACTTTTGTCTTGCAAATATAATGAAACATCTTTACCAATAATATTACACATCTCTTCCAATGAAATATTAATATCATGATTACCTAATTCTTCTTTAGTTGCAGGAGTAAATATTGGTTCTGACAATTTCTGACTTTCAATTAATCCAGGTGATAAATCAATCCCACAAACAGAATTATGATTTTTGTATTCAGACCAACCAGAACCAGAGATATAACCACGGACCACACATTCTACCGGGAAAGGATCTGCCTTTTTAACAATTATAGACCTACCTGCTAATTCTTTATACTCTTGTAGTTCTGAGGGAAATTTAGAAAAATCTCCTTCCACTAAATGGTTATTAATTGTATCTTTAAAAAAATCGAACCAAAACAGAGATAATTGAGTTAGAATTTCTCCTTTTTTAGGGATGGTACTTGGTAATACGTAATCAAAAGCAGAAATCCTATCAGAAGCAACAAAAAGATAATTTTCTCCTAAATCGTAAATATCTCTTACTTTACCACTTTTAACATGTTTTAAATTTTCTATAACCATCTTAAACTAAAAGTTCTATTATGGAAGCTTATGTTTTAAAACTTTTCTAAAAAATTTATTTTATACAAAAGATTTTACTACTTCAAACAAATTAGAAAATATTAAATATAATTATTAATTGATTATAAACATGAATACAGTTGAATGGATTGCAACATTTTTTGCAATAGCAGTTATTATTAAATTTATTTTAATGATGATTAACCCTAAAGGTTTTATTAAATGGGCAACCAATATTTACTCAAAAGATAATAAATTGTTAAAATATTTTTATTTAGTGTTATTCTTTGTATTAGCTTTTAATTCACTTCAAGAAATAACTATTGTCCAATTATTTGTAGCAATGCTTGCCGGTATGATGTTAATGGGACATACACTTTTGCATTATCCTAAAATTATGGGAACTTATATTAAACAATTTAAAGGGAAAAACTCAAACACAAAAATTATTTTTGATTGGTTAATCTGGATTTTATTATCCTGTTTAGTCCTTAGACAAATATTTTTCTAATTATTTCACAATCTCTTCTAAAAAGTTATCCATTATTTTATCTAATTCAAAACATCCTAAATTCATTGAATGACTTTTCCTAAGTAGATATGTTATTTCTTTTGAAAACTTCTTTTTCGGATTAACAACTGAGATTAAATTATGACTATCATAATCAATCCAACTGTAATCACACACATCGGTTTCCACTAATATATAACTTTTTTTACCTATAACTACATTATTAATATTTTTTCTTAAAAGTATTTCATCATTAATTATATCAACAATTTTATTTTCTTTCCTTTCTAACCCATTAAATTGTACTTTAGCATCTAGATATTTTTTCTCGGTTAATAGGGGAATCAAAATTTGAATAAACTCCTTGGGACTTTTCTCTGAATACCACATCACGTTATAAGTTGAATCTGAAAACTTTTCAATCATTACTAATGGTTCATTTTTAAAATCTATATGATATATCTTTTTATCCCCCTCAGCACCAATAAGATATTTACTCCTTGAAGAACTATGAATACTTAAATCAATTAAATCCATTTTTAATTTCAAATCTATGACATATTATAAAACATCATTCTTTATTTACTATCTTTTCTAAACCTTCCTCAGGATATACCATCCCCAAAGTTAAAACACCAACCCCTAAGTAAATTGTTGTTTGATCCATATAAAAATCTTCACTGGTGAAATTTTGTATGGCTGTAACAATCCCAACATAAGTCCCAGCTAATAATGATGATTCTACTAATCTCCTTTTCCAATTATAACCTTTATAACAACCCATTTTTGATCTGAGAAAGAGAGGAGCATATAAAGTTTACTTGTTTTATCAAATAATTAACAAGAGATTAATTATTCCAAAATTCTACCAATAGTTTATAAATGAGCAACAGTCCTTAATGAATAGGCACTAGAAAAGATATGTTCTACAATACTTCAGAACTAATTAAAATTGGATCAAATCCTAATTTTAGATGTATTTCAAGAACAAAGATCTTTGAAATAGATATAAAAATGGATGAATTCAAAAAATTAGGACTATCTGATGAGACATTAGTTTCATTAAAGAAAAAAGGTTTTGAAAAACCTACTGAGATACAATTAAAGGCTATCCCTTTATTACTTAAAGGAGAAAAAGACGTTGTTGGTCAATCACAAACTGGTACGGGTAAGACTGCAAGTTTCGCATTGCCAATTATTGAGAAGTTAAGAGGTGGTTCCAAAAAGCCTAAAGCATTAATTCTAACACCAACAAGAGAATTAGCACTACAAGTTACAAAAGAGATCGGATCTTTACAACCTAAAAACAAACTAAAACTTTTAGCAGTTTATGGGGGTTCTTCTATGAACGAACAAATTAAACATCTTAAATATGGTATTGATGTTGTTGTTGGGACTCCTGGTAGAATTAAAGATTTAATTAACCGTGGTAAATTAGATGTTAAAAATATTAGGTATGCTGTTCTTGATGAAGCAGATGAAATGCTTAACATGGGTTTTATTGATGATATTGAAGATATTTTAGGCGATACTAATCAAGATAAAAGCATGTTATTATTTTCTGCAACTATGCCAAAACAGATCTTAAGAATTGCTAAAAGATTCATGAAAGATTATGAATTTATCGCAGTTAAAAAAGAACAAATAACTATTGATCTTACCGAACAATTTTATTATTCTGTTAAAGGTAAAGACAGGTTTGAATGTCTAAAAAGGGTTATCGATATGAGTCCAGACTTTTATGGGATAGTTTTCTGTAAAACAAGAGCCGGAACAGACACTTTAGCTCATAAATTGATTGAAGCAAACTATTCTGCTGGAGCAATCCATGGGGATATTACTCAAGGTCAAAGAGAGAAAATATTATTACAATTCAGAAAAAAAAGAATTAACATTCTTGTTGCTACAGATGTAGCAGCTAGAGGTATTGATGTTAATGATTTAACTCATGTTATCAATAACTCCTTACCACAAAGTGCAGAATCATACGTACACAGAATCGGGAGAACTGGTAGAGCAGGAAAAAAAGGTACTGCAATCACATTTGTAATACCTTCTGAACGTGGGAAGTTAAGAGCTGTTGAGAAAATAATTAAACAACAGTTACAAGAAAGGGATGTACCCTCAATTAAAGAGGTTATTAGTAGTAAACTTGAAAGAATGGAAAAAACTATTGAAAAAATGTTAACTTCTAAAAATGCAGCCAAATTTGAAGAAATTGCTGGGCATTTATTAAAAACTCATAAACCAAAAGAAATTATTGCATCTTTATTAAGT
Source organism: uncultured Methanosarcinales archaeon (assembly GCA_964393295.1). GTDB lineage: Archaea > Nanobdellota > Nanobdellia > Woesearchaeales > GW2011-AR9 > CAYFJV01. Next base: position 3,823 of record CAYMTF010000027.1, read on the forward strand.
CACACTTTTGAAAAAGAAGTTAATTCTAACAATTATCAAGAGATGGGTAAAGGCGGAGATAGGTCTAGTCGAAGAGATGGACGTAGAAGTCGTGACCGTGGTTTTTCTGGTGGAAGAAACCGTCCTAGAAGAGAAGATAGAAATAGAGGTGGATCAAGAGGAGGCCGTGGTGGAAGAGGAGATCGACCACGAAGTAGAGACTCCGAAAGGTCCGGGAGAAGAAACCGGGACGAAAGGCCGAGAAGAAGTGGGAACGCTAGTAATAGAAGTTTCAAAAGGTCAAATAGTGATGGTGGTTCTAAAAGGAACCGTAAAAAAAGAAATAATTAATTGTATTGATCTTCAAACCCTTTAGAAAAAGCTTCAAGTGCTTTATGACCATATCTATATGAAGCAAAAGATATTCCTTCACTAATAAAACCTAAATCTCTTGACATAATCTGACCAATACTTAACGCTTTAATTTTTGGAGTAAATTCTTCAATTAAACTAACAATGTTATCTCTAGAATTATTCATCTCTAAAGACATATTAACCATTGGGAAAGTTCTACAATAATTAAAAATTTCTTCATTTGAATAATTTGGATGATTATCCAATTTCAATGCCACACCATAATCAAATAATTTAGATTGTGAAACATCTCCTGTTACAAACAGATGTGATCTCATAAAATCATCAGTCAATATTGTATCATTATAAAATATCTTTTTTGAATGTAACTTTTTCAAAATATCACCCACTCTTCTTCCTACATTATACATATTATTGGGAGATCTTTTTTGTTCTTCCAATCTGGAGAATAAACTACCTTCAATATATTCTTCTGTTAAGAAACCATCCAGACTTCTATATTGTTTTGGGCCAACTCCTAACTCATCAGCTACTGATGCAACTTCTAATTCTCTACTATTTTGAAATGGTTTAATCACTACAGAATTGTTCGGATGTTTCATTATAGCAATTAGTCCCCTATTACCTTGATCAAAAGAAATTTGTGGGGTAACTTTATTGTCATAAACTAAATCAAATGTTTCTGGGAAAAAACCGAACATAGAAAATGTTTCAATATTTTCATCATTAATCACTTTTTGAAATAAATCTTTATTAGTTACAAACAGACCTGTAAATGGCATAACATAACCTGGAACTTTTTTAGAAGGGTTGGTGTAAAATTCTTCTCTTAAAATTTCAATCTGTTCTGGGAGGTATTCAATATTTCTGGATACTACGTCTTGTATTTGTTTTATCTCTTGTTTATTATACATTTTTAATTATTTGTTCCATGAGCATTTTCTGGATACACATCATAAATCATTACTATAAATTACGAAATCATTGGATTATCTGGTTCTTTTGGATTGAAACCATACATCCCAAGACTCATCTCAAGATCACTAAGAACTTCTTTAATTTCTTTTAATGATTTTCTCCCAAGACTCCTTACTTCCGATAACTCATGCTCTGACCAAAAAATCAAATCACCAACTGTTTTAATATCTACAGAATTAAGACAGTTATAAGATCTTACAGAAAGGTTCAATTCTTCAATCGAAAGATCATAGTGCTTAATTTTTTTTAAAGTATTAGATTCACTAATATAATAACCATTTATCTCTAAAGAGTTTATTTGAACACCATATTTTAACGTTTTATCTTTAAAAAGTATATATAATGAAGGGTTGATACTCTCAATAACTTCTTTTTCAATTTCATGATATAATCTCTCTTTCCATTTCTCCTTCTCAACATTATCAATATTTGAATAATAATCTTTTACCAAATCAACAATACTTGATTTTTTCATTATAACAGGATTATCTCCAGAAAGATTAAAATATTTCCCTGCCTGATTTATCGAAACATCTGAACTTGTAAGTGCTTCTTCTATTTGGTTTATTGTATAATCTTCTTCAAGACCTTGATCATACAAAGCTTGAAATTTATTCTCTTCTTCCATATTATTTGTTGAAATCTTTTCCTATCTATTATCTAAAACACACCTAGAAACACACCTATTGTCCTATATCCAGCAATAGATATAAATCTTTACCTCAACTAACTTTTGTTTTCTTTGGGTGTGATTCTATAAAAAAAATAAATAATTCTTACAATAATACGTAAGTTCTTAGTTCGCCATCCTCATGACAAGTTCCGTCATCAATAATCATTCCTTCAAGTTTTGTATATTTATTAAAATCTGCTTCTGGAATGTCTGCTCCTTCAAGATTTGCCGCTCTAAAGTATTCTTCTGTAATGTTTGTATTTCCAAGTTCTACTCCTCTAATACTTGCTCCCCCAAGGTATGCTTCTGAAAAGTCTGCTCCTCTAAGGTCTGCCCCACTAAGGTTTGCTCCTCTAAGATTTGCTCCTCTAAGATTTGCCCCATAAAGGGTTGCTCCTCTAAGATTTGCTTTCCCAAGATCTGCTCCACCAAGGTTTGTTTCTACAAGTCTTGACAAACTAAGATTTGCATCCCTAAGGTCTGCTCCTTCAAGGTTTGCTTTATCAAGAGCTGCTCCTCTAAGGTATGCTTCTGAAAGGTCTGCCCCTCTAAGGTCTGTATTCCAAAAGTTTGTTTTTGAAAGGTTTATCCCACTAAGTTCTGCCCCTCCAAGGTATGCTTCTGAAAGGTCTGCACCTGATTTTATTTTATATCCATTTACTATTTTCATTTTTATATCCTCACAATATTTTATCTGTAAGGGATTTTTAGAAAATTATCTTCTCGGTTGCGATTCCCAAAACCAAGCTATTTTAAAAGGAAATAGTGAACCTGTCCATTTTTAGAGAATGGTGTAACTCAATCAAACCTAATTAAATCTAAATGTGGATCATACCTTTCATTTCTAAACCGATCCATATCAGTAGTAAAAGAAGCTTCATAACCATCTGCCATTACTTTCTTCCACAACATATTTTCAATCTCTGTATGATTTAAACTCCTTTTAGTAAACCTTTCAGTCAAAGGATTTTTTTCTACAATTACAGTATTATATCTTAAATTGTCTAAATATTCCATTGTTTCCCTAGTTGGAATTACAAATGGGTTAAACTCAATCTTCACATCCTTTTTGTGATCATACTTTTTCTTTATTCCATGTATAGAAGCAACTTCATGAGGACAAAAGAAATTCTCATCATTACCAAGATCGATTGCTTTTCTCCTACGGTTACTTCTATAAGTTTTATCAGGGCAATTACAATTACCACTCAATTCCCATACCATACTATAAGCACGATCATCGCCAACTGGCAATTTAGGAATATTAGTTAAATCAATAATATAATTTTCATCTAGTTTTGATCTTGAAGGAACACGCATTTTTTGACCACCGCCAAAATTAAATTGTCTACCATGAAACTCAATCAAATCGTTAAAACTTACATCTAAATTTCTGATATAATCTCCTGCTGGTCTACCTTCACGCCTCATACTTCTTAGGTATCTTTGATACCTATCAACTTTGGCTACCCTTTCTTCTTTATCCTTTTCAGTTAGATCAATTTTGTAACCAGTTTTAGCAACTTT
>CAYMTF010000028.1:0-6244 GCA_964393295.1 uncultured Methanosarcinales archaeon
GGTTATTTTTTTCTTAACAACCTTTTTTTTAGCTGCACTTTTCTTTTTAGTTATCTCCCTTTTCTCTGCACGCTTTTTCTTTTTGTACTTTTTTGCAGATTCAATCTCTTCAGAAATACTTTTTATTAGTTTTTTTAATTCTTTAATTTTTTCAGTGTTATCATCTTGATCTAAAAGTTTACCGCATTCTGGGCATCGGAATTCAAAATCCATCGCATCATCAAAATCTAATCTAATACACTTTTCATGACAGAAAAAAAAGATTTGTTTCTCTTCTTTTTCCAAATCTTCATTTAATTTAACTCTCAAGGCTTTTTTTCTTTTGAGATAAGCAAATTTAATATTTTCATTAATTAAAGTCCAATAATAAATATACCATCCTTTTTGTTTGTCTTTTTGTCTAGTAAATGAGACTAAACTATGATTATAAAGAAGGTAAAGCATTTTTCTAACTATTTTAATATCTAAATTTAATTTTTTTGCTAACTCAAATTCTGAGATGTTTTCTTTATCTTTTAATAATTCAATAAGAGGGAGACCTTTAGCACCTATTATTTTTATTACAACATCATTAATTTTATTTTTAGTTAATCGCATTTTATTATAGATAAGTCAAAAAAAAGCTTGTTTTTTATCAAATTCAAGTGATAACTCTTTTAAATGTTTCGTATTTTTAAGTTTAACTTATATATTCTCAATAAGTTCATTGAAAGTTAAAGCTTTAAACTTTGTGTCTTTAAGAGATCCAACATAAGAATTTGGCGTTTTTTTGAGATCTTCAATCATAAAAAAGTACCATTGTTCCGCTGGAAATTTTAATGCAATCCACGGTTCAGCACCAAAATTTTTTGAAAAGATCATTAATTGTTCAATCTCATCATTTTTCAGATATTTTTTATTATCTTTGGTTGTTTTACATTCGAGTGCAATTCTTCTAAAACCATTACCAGCAAGCACATCTGGGCTAGGATATTTACTACTACCAGACCCGGCACTTCTTAATGCTGACCACCCATGATCATGGAATAGTTTTATTAGGTTTCTTTCAGCATTTGTCCCTTTTGATTTTCTATTAATCATATTAATTTTAAACATTAAATATCATGAAGTCTTCTGCAAAAACAATTTTATGATCAAAATATTTTTTTGCTTCTTATTCCATAATGTTTATATTTTTGTATCTCATACTAGGATGAGTAAGAACTAATTTTTTAACATTATTTTTTTTAGCAATTTCTCCCACTTCTTTTGCGGTCATATGAAAATGTGCCTTAGCTTTTTCAATATCTTTCCAGACATAAGTACTCTCAGAAATTAAGAGGTCTGCGTTTAAAGCCAATCGATCCACTCCTGAACAAGGCCTTGTATCTGCAACATAAGAAATTTTTTTTCCTTTAATTCTAGAGGTATAATCTTTCGACTTGATAATTTCCCCTTCAAATTTAATGTTTTTACCTTGCTGAAGTTTACCAACTAATGGTCCATTTAGTCCTAACAAGTTAATTTTGGCAGAATTTATTTTTAATTTATCTTTTTCTTTTAAAGAAAACCCAAAACAAGTAATGCTGTGGTTTAATTTTTCAGCAGATAATATCATTTTATTATTTTCAAAAATTATTCCTGAGTTTAATTCATTGATTTCAACACTAATTTCTTCTTTATTTGGGAAGGCTTTCCTCATAAATTGAAAATATTTTTTAATCCCTCTTGGGCCATAAATTTGAAGTTTTTTTGAATATTGGTCTGCAGCCATAGTACTTAACAACCCAGGTAAACCTAAAACATGATCACCATGCCAATGACTAATGAAAATTTTGGTTATTTTACTAGGTTTAAGGTTTGCAATCCTTAGTTGTCTTTGAATCCCTTCCCCACAATCAAATAAAATATTTTCTTTTTCATAATTAATATGGATACCGCTGTGGTTCCTATCTTTAGTTGGTTGCATACAAGTAGTACCTAAAAATGTAATTTTAATCATTAATCTGATAAATAGAATTAGATATTTAAAACCTTCTCAAGTTCATCTAAAGTTTTTATTTTTGGATGATAATCTCTCATGTTTTTTCTATCAATAAGAACACTTGTCAAACCACAACTTTTAGAACTGACCATATCACTTTGGATACTATCCCCAATCATAACACATTCTTCTGGTTTCAGATTTAAGTCATTTAAGATTTTATAAAACATTTCCGGATTACTTTTGATTAACCCAACTTCACATGACAAATAAATATTCTTAAAATGTTTTTTAAGGTCATATTTTTCGAGAACATTGTTTAAAGAAAAACAATCTGAATTTGAGACTAGAATCAAGTCATATTTTTCATTCAATTTGGATAAATTTCTAATAACGTCATCATAAGGGTACGCTAACATCCATGCTTTATTCCACATCCCAATTAATTTTTCTATTTTATCTGGGGTGGGATCAATATTAAATTCATTACAAACGTAAGTAAAAGATTCATTAAGGTCTTTATGATGTTTAGTCATCATTGCTTTTTCCATTCTTACAACATATTCAGGGAATGGGATTTTTATCTCTAGAATATTACGAATTTGTTTTGTGGGGCTCCAAATTCCATTTTCAACTAAGGTACCCCAAAAATCAAACATTATTGTAGTAATCATTTTTTAAAAGAAAAATCAATAGTTTATTTATAATTTTTCAATAAATAAAAGATTTATGAGATAATCAATTAAAAATATTTAAATAGGATTAAGACTTAAAAATTAGTATTATGGCAAAATTGGATATCAATCAAAAATTAGAATTAATAAACCAGGTAGGAGAAGAAGTTGTAACTAAGGAAGACCTTAAAAAGTTGTTAGAATCAAAAGAAAATCCAATAGCATATGATGGTTTTGAACCATCTGGTCATATTCATATTGCACAAGGACTTCTAAGGTCAATAAATGTTAATAACTTCTTGTGGTATAAAATTTAAGTTTTTAGTAGCAGATTATTTTGCAATGCTAAATAATAAGTTTGAAGGAGATATTGAAAAAATAAAAATAACTGGAAAATATGCTATTGAGGTTTGGAAATCTTGCGGAATGAACTTAGATAATGTTGAATTCATATGGGCTTCAGAATTTTATAAAAAGAACCCTCAATATTGGGAAACAGTGATGAAATTAGCAATGAATTCTACTGTTACAAGAGTGATGAGGTGTTCACAGATTATGGGCAGGGAAGAGGGCAAAAATGCTAAATCCTCACAAATTCTTTACCCTTTGATGCAAGCAGCAGATATAATTCATCTAGAAGCAGATATTGCTCAACTTGGTCTTGACCAAAGAAAAGTAAATATGTTGGCAAGGGATATATTTCCCAAATTAAAGATAAAAAAACCAGTGGCTATTCATCATCACATGCTTCTGGGACTTCAGTTTAACAAAAATGATTTTGAAGGAATCGATAGGAAGATTGCAATGAAAATGAGCAAATCAAAACCAGATACAGCAATTTTTATGACTGATTCCGAAAAAGATGTCATTAGTAAATTTAAGAAAGCACATTCAATCGATGGGGTCATTGAAGATAACCCAGTACTTGAGTATGCAAGATATATTATTTTTGAATTAAGGGATCAATTAGTTATAGAGAGACCAGATAAGTATGGCGGAGATTTAAAATTCAGTTCTTATAACGAATTAGAACTTTCATTCAAAGAAGGAGATTTAAAATCTTTAGATTTAAAAATGGGAGTAGCTAAAGTAATAAATGAATTATTAGAACCAACAAGAAATCATTTCATAAAAAATAAAGTTGCAAAAGAATTGCTAAAAAAAGTAATAAGTTTCCAGGTAACTAGATAGAGATTATTTCCCCTCTATAACACACAAAGTATAATGATTAAAATATTTTTTTATTACTCTTCTGATATCCTTCAATTGAATTTTTTTAATATTTCTGATATAAGAATTAATTAAATGAACATCACCCTGTTGTTCCCAAAATAATAATTGATTTGCCATTTTTTGATTGTCCTCTAAATCCATATAATAACTCCCTTCAATATAAGTTTTCGCATCCTTTAAATCTTGGTCTGTCAGTTCATTTAAATTTAATAGTTCTTGTAAAATTGTTTTTTTTGCTGTTAATATGTTTTTTTTTTTAATACTAGCAAATATTGCGAAATAACCATAATCTAACCCAGATACAGTTTCTGTCCCAACTTCATAAGCCAACCCTTTTTTCCCTCTAAGTTCATGGAATATTTTCCCACTTTGACCCCTACCTAACACCGCTTGTATTATATCTAAAACATAACTGTCTTTATGTTTTCTTTGAACTGTTTTGTAACCTAAAATCAAAAAAGTATTTCTGATGTTTCTTTTTTGTTTGTTTGATTTATTTTTGATTTGGAGAGGTTCTTTTATTTTTTTTAAATGGGGCGTTTTTTTGTTTTGTTTATCTCCAAATTTTTTAGTAATTATTTTTTCCCAATTTTTAACACCTCCAACAATAGATATTACCATGTTGTTAGGGTGATAATAAGAATTATAAAATTTTTTAACGTCATCTAAAGAAGAATTCATTAATATTTTTTTATCTCCATAAGAAGGATATTTGCAGCGATGTTTTTTAAACAAGTTATTATGAAATAGGACCCATTGATAAAATCTAGGATCGTCATAGATCATGTCAATTTCTTTTAATACTACTTCTCTTTCTCTTACAAAATCTTTTTTTCTAAATAAGGGATCGAATAAAATATCGGACAATACATCCGCAGCCCTACCAAAGTGTTTGTTTAGAACCTTTACGTAATAGTTGGTTTTATAGTTAGAAGTAAAGGCATTAAAGTCTCCACCAATTTTTTCAATTTCGTTTGCTATCTCTTTACCATTTGATCTTTTTTTAGTTCCTTCAAACAAAAGATGTTCAATTAAATGCGCAATCCCCCTTTCATTGTCATTCTCATAATTACTCCCAACCTTCACCATAATTTCAATTGCAATAGATTTACTACCTTTATACTGATAAAGTATAGTTAACCCATTAGGGAGAATAATTCGTTTCATTTCAATAATAAGTATGCTTTTGAAGTTTATATTACTTTTGTATTGGGTGTAATTTATATCCAAAAGAATTATAACCCTGTTTATTAATTATTAATTACTCATGAAAATAAAAAAGCTTCAAAATTTGTTGAAAAAAGAGGAAATAAGTATGTTATTCTTATCTTCTGGCGATAAAAACATTGATTATTTAACTCAAAATAAAAGTAGTCATTCTTTTTTAGTAATTGAACAAAATTTTGCTAGATTTTATATCACTAAACTGGACAATATAATCTCAAAAGGCGATTATAAGATCAAATTAATTCCCCCTATGTGGAAAAAAGAGTTTTATTCTGAGGGGATAGTTAAAATTGCTATAAACAAACAGGCAATAACCCTTTCTTTTTATAACGATTTAAAAAAGATTTATCCAAAAGCAGAATTTATTGATTTTTCAATAAATTTATCAGAATTAAGGCAATCCAAAAAGATTAAGGAGATTGATTTAATCAGAAATTCTTGTAAATTGGCAGATGATGCGCTTAAATTATTTGTTAAAAGTTTTAAAAAAGAAAATTTTCAAACAGAGATCTCAATTTCTTTATTCTTAGAGCAGTTTGTTAGAACAAATGGAGGAAATTTATCATTTCCTATAATTGTAGCAAATAAAGAAAATTCAGCTATACCTCATCACATTACCTCTAATAAACGTTTAGAGAGTGGTTTTTTATTAATTGATTTTGGAGTTGAGAAAGAAGGATATTGTTCTGATATGACTAGGATGTTTTATATAGGGACTCCACCAGAGGATGAATTAAACAATTTTAGATTGTTGCTATTAGCACAGGAGAAAGCAATAAGAGCAGTTAATTTAGCAGAAAAATTTTCCAACATTGATAATATTGTTAGAGAAGAACTTAAAGACAAAGAGAAGTTATTTATTCATTCATTAGGTCATGGTATAGGTGTGGAAGTTCACGAAAACCCAAGAATTTCAACTAATTCAATAGAGAAAGTTAGATCTAATTCTGTTTTTACAATAGAACCAGGGATCTATTTCAAAAATAAGTATGGTATAAGGATAGAAGACATAATATTTTTTGATGGTGAGAGGGTAGAAATTCTAACAAAATCTCCCAAAGAATTAATATTATTAAATTGATTATTAGTTATAATCTTCCTTTACCAGTGCCTAGGTAAAATCTCAAATAACCATAAATCTTTTAAA
>CAYMTF010000028.1:6254-7349 GCA_964393295.1 uncultured Methanosarcinales archaeon
TTGACAATCAAGATAAAATGGAAAATCCAAATAATATAAACGTTGATCAACAAAATGTTTATATTATTTAAATGGGGCTGTAGTGTAGCTTGGCTATCACTAGCGGTTTGGGGCCGCTTAACCCCGGTTCAAATCCGGGCAGCCCCGTTTTAACATTTAATTTATAAATGAGCAGTGATATTTAGTGGTTATATTGATTAAATACATATTTAAGTGAGTTTAAGTTTTTACTTATAGATGTAATAATGGTAAACAAGAATTAAAGTTTTATTTCCGTTTTTGTTTATTATGTGTTAACAAATGGAGGAGTTTGAATTATGCCAACAAAAAGGTTTGGAGCAAGGTATGGTAGGAGAACCAAAAAGGCTTTTGCCAAAATAGAATCCCAACATAGGGGGAAACACAAATGTCCTTATTGTAATAAAGAAGCGGTTAAACGTGAAGCAGTAGGGATTTGGGAATGTAAAAAATGTTTTGTAAAGTTTGCTGGAAAAGCATACGCAATACAATAAATGAGTGTTTAAAATGTATTATATCTGTTTTCATTGTAATAAAAAAGTAGAAGATGAGTATACTAGAGCTAGGATCAGGTGTCCTTTTTGTGGTGGCAAAATTCTTTATAAAGATCGTAAGTCTATAACAAAAGTTAAGGCTAGATAATTTTTTTTAATTATTATTAATTAACAAAATGGATCCTAAAAAAACTAAAGATCTGCAAATTTTTAACCAAAATATGCACAAATTATTACTTCAAGAGAATTTGTTCCATCAAGAATTAGTTGAAATTGAAGAAGCATTAAAAGACATTCCTAATAGTGAAAAAAATTATAGAATTGTTGGCAAATTGATGATTTCACAAAATAAAGATGATTTAATTAAAAGATTAAAAAATAGTAAAGAATCATTGAGTTCAAACATTACAGATTTGAATAAACAAAAAGAATCTTTGAAGATGTCGATTTTAAAGTTACAGGACGAGTAGTGATAGAATTTTAAAAAAAGGTAAAAACTATATTGATTTTAAGATGGTGGAAGAGATTTATAAAGAGGTATTTGAGTATCTTGAGATGATAAAAGGAGATCAAGATGCAAGTA
>CAYMTF010000029.1:0-7273 GCA_964393295.1 uncultured Methanosarcinales archaeon
GTGTTTGTAGATATAATTAAAATATTTATCAAGAATTAATAATTGATTTAATAAAAATTGTGTTTTAATAAATCAACAAGATCATAACTTCTATCCCCTTCTTCAAAATGTTTCATAACATTAAGTTCTGGTAATGTTAATCTTTTGTGTTCAACCGGAGAATCTTCAAAATAACTATCTACCCAAGAGATATCCTTATTTAAGTAAAATTTTTCATACCCTTCATCTAAAAGGTGTTTTTGTAAGTCTTCTAACCTGTCTTGAAGGTTTCTTGGGACCATTATATCTAATAATCCAATTCTATTTTCCTTTTTAAAATGGTCATTATGGAATAGGTCTAATTCAAATATTCTTACATATCCATGTTTTTGATATCCTTCCAAAATAAGATAATTTACTGTCGCTGAAGAAAAATCATCTCTCATAAGGTCAAATTTACCTCCTTTAAAGCTAAAGCAGCTAAAAAGATCTACATATTTATTAACATGATCATGTACTTCTTCAAAATTTGATGCTCTTATAATTTCCATTTTTGCCTTCTAACAGTGACTAAAAGCATATTTAATATATAGTACATATAAACTTTGTTGTTTTTTTACTATATTCTCTATAAAACATAAAGTTTAAATCTTTAAAGAAAATCTTTTATTCTCATGACAAAATGTTCTTTATGTAACGAAAAGATTCCAGAACTATTTCTTGGAAAATTAAAAGGTACAATATTCAGAAAACCAGGTTCAAGAAAACAAATTCCGATCTGTTTTCAATGTCAAAAGGGGTGTAGTAAACAAGAAGTTCTTTCTAAAATATCTTGATTTTGGCTATTTTTTTATTTTTTATTTTTATTTCTTGATAAGTTTTATAAAAGAATCATAAAAACAATCAAGTTATAATGACTTTAGAATATATGTTGGGCTCAGGTTCTGTTAAAGAGAAAGCAGAATTATTGTGTAATAAGGATTTTTCTTTATCCTTTGGTAAAAAAGTAATATTTGATTATTCAGCAGATAAAGATTCAAAAGAGCTAAAAGGTTTTGTTGGCTATTTAGATGGTGGGAAAAGAATTTTGCATATATATTCTACTCCTCCAAAAATTGGAGATGATAATACTATAGGTACAACTTATCCTTATGAATTAAATAGGATATCATATCTAAAGATAGATTAATCATTTTGACTAAATTTATAAATAAATCTTTATATTAAATAAAAATGGTAAACAATCTTGATATTATGGGTTCAAATACATCTTCTGATAAGGGACCTAAGAAGAATCCTGATAAAAAACCAACTGATTCTAAAAAAGATCATAATATAGAGACAAAACCTCCTGTTAAGAAAGATGGTGATAAAGAACCAGGAGTAGAAATAATTAATGATGATACCTCAAAGAACGATAATAAAGTTATTTTATTCTCTTTATTAATTCTTGTTGGCACTTTCATATTAATATTTGTGGGTTTAAACATTTATTCTAATTATGTTGCAGTTCCAGAGGTAATTGATATTGATGAATTACATCAAGTAAATTTGGCTGGAGAGTTAGGTAATGAAACTGCCTATACACATAAGGGTTTTAGTTTTGTGAAAGCTGATGGTTTGTGGTGGACAGAAGTTGTAACAATTATTAATGAGGAAAAAACTTTAGTTAAAATGCCATTACATTATGGTCCAAGAGATTTAGTAAATGTTACAATAAGTGGTGAATTAACTGATGACTTCAATAAGGGTAAAAATGTGTATATATCAATTGACCCTTCTGTCATAAATAAATATTACACATTAGGTTTAGCGGAATTGAGTGCAAATTTAGCTAAAGGTATTCAACGTAGCCCGGTAGGTTCTTGTATTGTTGAAGATCCCGACTGTGTTGGTAGAGATATTGTTAGTTGCGAGAATAATTCAGAGGGGTTACCAACAATAGAATTTTCTGTGGATCCAGAGATTGAGTCTCAGATAGAACTGTTGGATAATTGTATTAAAATAACTGGTAATGAAGAAGGGATTGTTAAAGCTGTAGATTATTTAATTCTTAGTTGGTACGGGATGTATTAAAATAGTTATTTTTTTAGTTTTTTAAGTAAATCATTTATTAATAACATTAGAAATCTTTTTATATCTCTTACAATTAAATTTATGTTATGAGTTCAGAAAATCATGAGTTAATAATTATTGGAGCAGGGCCAGCTGGTTTAACTGCTGCTATTTATGCAGCGCGAGCGGAATTATCACCTCTGATGATAGAAGGGTATCAATCAGGAGGTCAATTAATGTTAACTTCTGATGTTGAAAATTTTCCCGGTTTTGCTAAAGGGATTAATGGCCCTGACCTAATAAAGGAAACAAGAGAACAAGCTTTAAGGTTTGGTACTAAAATTTTAAGTGAAGATGTAACTAAAGCAGATTTCTCTCAACGTCCTTTTAAGATTGAAGTTGGAGAGAAAGTTTTTTATGCTAATTCAGTTATAATATCTACCGGTGCAAGCGCAAGATGGTTAAATTTGGAATCAGAACAAGCATTGATCGGTAGAGGAGTGAGTTCTTGCGCAACTTGTGATGGTTTCTTTTTTAAAGATAAAGAAGTAGTTGTTGTTGGTGGTGGTGATTCTGCAATGGAAGAAGCTAATTTTTTAACTAAGTTTGCTTCTAAAGTTACTTTGATAAATAGATCTGAGAATTTTAGAGCTTCAAAGATAATGTTAACAAAAGCTCGTGAGAATCCTAAGATTGAGATTATTACTAATGCTATTATTGAAAAGGTGTTAGGAGTTGAAGAAAAGAAAGTATCTGGTGTAGAAATTAAGGATGTTAAAACAGGAGATTTGAATAAATTAGACTGCAGTGGTTTGTTTATTGCTATAGGTCACATACCTAATGTTTCTTTATTTGATGGACAGATTGAAGTTGATGAAAATAAATATATAATCACTAAGCCAAAATCTACTGCAACTAATATTAAAGGAGTATTTGCTTGCGGAGATGTACAAGACTCAATTTTTCGTCAAGCGATTACTGCTGCTGGGACTGGATGTATGTCTGCAATGGAAGCAGAACGGTATCTTACTCATAAATAAAAATGAAGGTGAATATAATGAAATTAAAATTAACTATTTTAACATTGTTGTTAGGGATGTTGGTGTTAAGTTCTTGTCAAAGTACTGGGCAAGCAACTGGTGTGGCATCAGATTCTGATCAATCAAGTAATGAAGAGATATTAGCAAATTGTTTAATGGGAAAAGGGGTAAAAATGTATGGTGCATTTTGGTGTCCTCATTGTATAGAACAAAAAGAACTTTTTGAAGACGCAAAAGATTTGATCCCTTATGTCGAATGTACTGAAGAAAAAGATGTCTGTCAAAGAGAGGGTATAAGTGGTTATCCTACTTGGAAATTTCCTGACGGGACTTCATTAAGTGGTTCTCAAAGTTTAAGTTTATTAGCTCAAAGATCAGGTTGTGTTTATTAGTTCTTTTTATTTTTTTAACTCTTTTCTTAGTAAGATTTAAGAATTGGTTATAGTTTTGTAAAGAACATGACTAAATTTAAAGTAATCCACTATAAGAAAGATTGTATTAGTTGCGGTGCTTGTGCAGCTATTAGTCCGGAATTCTGGGAAATGGATGAAGAAGGTTTAGCACAATTAAAAAATTCTAAAGAAAAAGGAAATCATTGGGAATTAAATCTGGATAGTTTTGAAGATAAAGTTATCAATGAAGAAGCTTCACAAGTTTGTCCAGTTCAGATAATTGAAGTTGAAGAGAATAAAGATTAATTAATATTTTCTTTTAAATTTTCTTTCTTTATTATCCTTATTATTTCGATCAGTTTTCGAATAACTCTTATAACTACTGTATCCACCTTTTTTATTTTCTTTACGATGAGTGAATGCTTTTGGTTTCTCTTTTTTTGATATTTTTTTCTGATCTTTTTCAATAACAGGTTCTTGTTTTTTGATGATAATCATACAATGTTCTTTTTCATGTGGTGCAAGATCTCTAAAATCTACTATCCTGAATTCTTTACCCACAATTTCTCTTACCTCTTGAAATATCTCACTACTTTTTCTTTTGATGTCAATACTCTTAGCTTTAACAGCTAATAAACCGTACCCTTTATCTTTTAAAAACATTTTACAATTCTTAAGAAAAATCTCTGCTTGATTTCTTTGAGCTATATCTTGAAATACCACATCCACTTGAGATACTCTATCCATATATTCTTCTGGGTGATTGGCATTTGCAATTATTGGTGCTATATTACTTCTTTTTTCCGATAAAAACACTAGATCTCTAACTACATCTGGTGAGAAATCTAATGCGAACATGAAACCGTCTTTCCCAATCATATCTGAAACAAATGAGGGGGTATATCCATGAGATGCTCCAAGATATAACACTGTGTCTCCTTCCCTTATCCCTGTATTAGAACATTGATTCATAACTGTTGCAGCTAGTTTACTACGTTTTGCTTCCCATTCCCTATATTCATTCCCATCTTGCCTTATGATTCTTTCCCCAAAATGAGATATTGCTGGTTTAGGTAACGATTTAGTGAACAGTTTCCTGCCTTTATAATCTTGATAAATACCAAATATTTTATGAGGTTGTATCTTCTTAGCCATAATCAAATATAGAAAAATTGGTTGTTTATATAAACCTTGTTCTGCGTTTATCTTTTAATTGTTAGAACTTTCAAATCATAACATAACCGATAAGTATATGGTGCATGTTTACCGCATTTAACTGTATTAAAAATTTCGATATCATATCCATTCTTTTTAGCTTCATTAATTATTTTTTCCCCATAAGATTCAATCTCATTTTCATTTAAGAAAGAATAAAGATTAATTATGGTCCCAATTTTTGCCTTTGATAGCGCAATATCTAAAAATTCTTCACTTGTTTTTGGTAATGGCATCAATATTCTATCAAACTTTTGCTTAATATCAGGCAAAATTTTCCGCACATCTCCATTTATTAATTTGATAATCTTTCCACACTTATTTTTTTTAATGTTAAATTGTGCAAATTCATACGCCATTGGATTAATTTCAATACCAAGTATACTTTTAGCTTGACTATGTTTTGCCAATACTAGCGGATAAGGCGCACTCCCAGAGAACATAACTAATATCTCCTCATTATTTTTAATCTGACTAGCAATTCTTAGTCTTTCATTACCTAATCTTGCTGAGAAATAACTTTTTTCTAAATCTAACTTGATTCTGATACCACTTTCTGTATGAATTGTTTCTTTTTTGTTTTCACCAGCTAATACTTGAACTTTCCTAGTTCTAAATACTCCTGAATGATTTTCACTTTTTTTAACAATAGTTTTGATTTGTTTATTTAACTTCAAGTATGCATTTGCAATCTCTTTTTCGTGTTTTTCTATCTCTTCTGGAACTTCTAGAATCATAATATCTCCAACAATTTCTTGTGAATGAGGGATCATCTCAATTTCTTTTGAATTTAATTTACTTTTTAAAATAGTTTTAACTGTTTTCCTATCTTCTTTTTTTTTAATATCAATGTCAACAATTTCAAAATCTCCACTAATTTTATCATTAGGGCTCTTTTTTAATGGGAAATACATCACTTTTTTAGTATCATCTTTTTTGAATTTGTAACTAGTATCAATTAGGTCATGTTCTAATAAAATTAGTTTTACTTTTTCAGCGTTTTTAAGTTCAATTTTTGCTGCTAACATTATATAGTTTTATTTAGTCAAAATCTTTATAAAATTATGTGATATAATCAATTTATGGGTAAAAAGAAAGTAACTGCTAAACCTAAAAAAAGTAATAAAAGAAGAAGTAAAAAAAAACCGAACTTTTTTTCAATATGTTTAAAAGTTATAATTTTTATCTTTAATTCATTTTTTAAATATATCATCAAACCATTTTATTATCTTATCTCTTTTCTATTCAAAAAGATGTCTGAACCAATTTCAATAAAAATTAAAAAGAGAGTTGGTCAAAGAATTAAAAAGAAAAAAGAGGAGATACAACAGAAACAAGAACAAGAGGAAAAAAAAGTTAAGGTTTTAAATTCCAAAAAGAGAAAATCTATTGTGAAATTTCAAAATTTCAAAGAAGTAAAAAATATTCAAGGTAATTTAGAAGATTTTAATAAATTTCTTTTTACTAACCAAAGTACTATTGGTTTAATTCTTGGTGCACGAGGTACCGGTAAATCCGCAATTGGAATGTCTTTGTTAGAAAATTTCGCTTCAAAAACTAATAAGACCATTTATGCAATGGGTTTTAAACAGCATTCTGTCCCTGACTGGATTAAGGTAGTGGATTCAATAGGTGAGATAAACATAGGTTCAGTATTATTGGTTGATGAGGGTGGTATTCAGTTTAGTAGTAGAAATACAATGTCTAGTTCTAATAAATTATTATCAGAGATATTATTAATTGCTCGTCATAAAGATTTGAGTGTGATTTTTATAACCCAAAATTCTTCAAATTTAGAGGTTAATATTATCAGGCAGGCTGATTATCTTTTACTTAAACCAAGCTCTTTATTACAAAAAGATTTTGAGCGTAAGAAAATAAAGGATATTTATAATTCAGTTGATGATCAATTCAATGCTCTGAGAGATAATAAAGGTTTAACTTATCTTTACTCTAATCATTATAGTGGTTTCTTAACAAATAAGTTACCTAGTTTTTGGTCAGATAAAGTTAGTAAAGGTTATTCTGATAAATGATTTAATTAAAAAAATCCGCTTAATCCTTTCTGAGTATTTTTTTCTTTATTCTTAAGAATTTTATTTATTTTACCTTTTACTCGTTCTTCAGAGAATTCATGTTTTTCTACTAAAAATTTAATTAACCCTTCTGTATTAATACCCCCCCATTTTAAATCATAATCATCTGTAACGGGGATATCTTTGATAACATTAAATATCTCTTCCCAATCAAGTTTATAGTGTTCTTTCCAATTAACTTTTTCAAATATAGCTTCAAAATCAGTTCCAAATTCTTGAATAATTTTCAATCCTTTTTTTGGTCCTATACCTTTAATTTGTTCCGATTAAGATAGCTAATACAATTAATTGATCAATGTTAATATTTAATTTTTTTAAATTTTCTTCTAGATATATGATCTCTGGTTGGATAGTTTCATAAGCAAATTTTCCTGCCTTTTTTTTTCTCCCAGCAATAGAAAGATTTCTAATCAATATAGGACACCCAAAAGTAAGATTATCATAATCCTGAGATACTGATGCATACACATCACCTTTTTTCACCATATATGCAGTT
>CAYMTF010000030.1:0-7197 GCA_964393295.1 uncultured Methanosarcinales archaeon
ATGATCAGCACGTTCAAAATGGCCAGACTCGCTTACTGCTACTGGATCAACAAAGTTTTCTAAATGACCAGAAGCCTTGAATACTTTTTGATGCATTATATTAGCAGTTTCAATCTCATGAAAATTTTCATCCAAATTTAAGTAATAAGACCTCCATAAATTTTCAAAATTATGTTTCAATTTTGTTCCAAGATGCCCATAATCATACAAACCAGAAACACCCCCATAAATATCAGATGAAGGATAAATAAACCCTTTTTTTTTGCAAAATGTAACTAATTGTTCAGTATTAATTGTCATATTACCTTCAACTGACTACTGACTTATTAAGTTTACTACAAATTCTTTATGAAAACCAATATATTAACTATTCATTAACCATTGGACTTCTTCATCAGAAAAATTAAATTCTTTGATAGCTTCCTGGGCAACATTATTTCTTACTAAATGTTTTAATAACTCAATTTTTTTACTTGCTTCTTTTGTAGAACAATGAGTATTCTCAGATAATTTCAAAGAAATTTCTTTCTTTTTAGAATTCTTCATTTTTGCTTGCCAAATTTTTAATAAACGCATTGGTTGCCTATAATTGACCATATCTGAATTACGTTCAATTTTACTTGAAGATATCCCTGCGCTTAATAAATTATAAATGTAAACCAAAAATCTCCAATGTTGTCTCCTCATGATACGATTGTTAAATATATCCGCCCTACTAAAATTCTCATAAGCTTTACTTAAACTTACTGGGTCCACATATTCTCTTGGTAAATTCTCATCCAACCACAACATAATTTTATCTTTATCGATATCAACATTATCAAAAGCTCTGATAGAATTATCTGCACTTGAAGATTTGAATATTAAATTTAATGCTTTTAAAATTGAGTCTGTCCTTTTACGGTCAGAAAGATTAACAACATCACTAAACCTAATCTCTCCCACAGATATTAATGTTTGTAAATCTATTAATGCAGCTCTTAAATCTCCGTCAACTTGACGAGCTAAACTTTTCAAAGCTCTATCTTCAAAATTAACATTTTCTTTAACACAAATATCCTTCAAAAAATCAAAAATCTCCAAATGACCTAATTTCTCAAATTCTAATAGAAGTGACTTATTCCTAATTGCTTTAAATTTACTACTTGAAATGTCATTCCCAGTAAAAATCAATGGAAAATTAGTTCTATCTATAGCTTTAGCTAACTCTTGTAATCCACCCCTATCTTTCATTCCAGAAAAATTGTCTAATTCATCTATAAGAACCACTTTTTGTTTGAAAAATAATGATTGTTGTCCTAAAGTAGATCTTAAAAAATTGTCCATTGAACTTTTATTACGTAAATTAGAAGAATTAATCTCGATCAAATCTAAATCAAATTCCTGTGCTAATGCATAAACTGTGCAAGTTTTACCAACCCCTATAGGACCGTGAATCAATATTGCTTTCTGCTTATGTTCTTTAAAATTGTTTAAAAAATAACGTATCCTGTTAACCTTATCTTCATTTCCTAATATCTCTGATGAAGTCTTAGGTGCATATTTCAAGGTTAATACAGTCATAAACAAAATAAGAATCTAACCAGTTTTAAACTTTACTTAACTAAAAAATCAATATTAAAAATTAAAAGAATAACCTTTTTTATTTGAAATTACTTTCTTCAACTTTCTTACTCAAATCTCTCATATCAATAATTTTGTCAAATTCATCAATAATCTCCCCTACGATCTCTTCAAGAACATCCTCTAAAGTAATTATACCTGCCATCCCCTTAAATTTGTCTTGCACAATAAATATATGAACCCTATTTTTTTTGAAAGAATCTAATACTCTATCCAATCTACTTTGTTCGGATATAAACAATACCTTAGTCCTCATGATATCTTTTACAACTTTCCTACTACTAGGCTCTATCTTAATTAATTCTTTTGCATAAAGTAAACCAACTACATTATCTAAAGTGTCACAATAAATTGGGATTCTAGAATGACCAGCCCTTTGAATTTCATGTAAGGTGTTCCTATCTAATATTGTATTCTTCTCAAGCATAAATGTATTAACTCTTGGAGTCATAACTGACTCCACTTTTTTATCTGAAAATATTAACCCACCCTTAATTATATCAAATTCTTTCTGACTCAATTCTGATTTTTTATGTTTTTTTTGTTCTTCTAAAAAAACTTTAAACTCCCTTTTAGAGAATACAGTAGGTAATTCTCCACCAAGAAAATAATCTAACCCTAAAGCTAATGGTTTAGCAACCGGATAAAACAAAAAGATGAAAATCTCTACTAACCATGCAGTTCTTGCACCAAAACTTAATGCAAACCTAGAAAAAATTGATTGAGGTATTATTTCACCAAAAATAACGATCAAACCAGTGGCTATAAAACTTGCTAATAAACCAGACGTTAGGGAACCTAAAAAAACCGCTAATACTGAATTTACTGCAACATTACCTAATAATAAAGTACATAGAAGTAAATTACCTTGTTTTCTTAAAGGATAAATCCGTTCAGCATACTGATTCCCAATCTTAACTTTCCTTTTAAGATCAAAAACATTCAAACCCATCAGTCCTAAAGTTAAACCTGAGAATAATCCAGAAAATAAAACTAATAAAACTACAATGATCAAATTTACTATCATATCTATTTATTCACCTAACTGACTTTTATTAGTCAATATTAATTAAAAAACTGAACCATTTTTAAACTTTTCTTGTTCTAACAATAACTTATTATTGTTAACCATATATTTCAAACATCAACAATATATTTAAACAAGAATATAAAACAAAAAAAGATGAAAGACATTAGATTAGGTTTAACATATTCAGACGTTTTATTAGTACCTAAACGTACTCCATTAAATTCTAGGATTGAGGCAAACATTAAAACTAAATTTAGTAAAAATATAGCACTTAATATCCCTTTAGTAAGCTCAAACATGACTACTGTTACTGAACATAAGATGGCTATCGCTATGGCCAAAGGAGGACTAGGAGTAATTCATCAATTTGGTACTCTTGATGAACAATGCGAGGAAGTTAAAAGAGTTAAAAGGAGTACAAGTTATATCATTGAAAACCCTATAACAATTACACCCAATCAAACCATCAAAGAAGCCATTAATAAAATGAAATTTGAGGGTGTTACAAGTTTACTTGTAGTACAAAACAAATTACAAACTAGTCCACAGATGGGTATAACATTAGACAACCCAGAGATTCAAGAATTAGTAGGGATTTTCACTGCTAAGGATTATCTTTTTGAATTAAATTTGCAAAAATCTGTTTCAGAGGTTATGACTCCAAAAGAAAGATTAATTACGGCTCAAGAGGGGATTAAACTAAATGAAGCAAAACAGATTTTACAAAAACACAGGATTGAAAAACTTCCAATATTAATGAACGGCCAAATTAAAGGTCTTATGACTACTAAAGATATCAAAAGGTTAGAATTCTGGCCTAATGCTAGCAGAGATCAAAAGGGAAGATTGATGGTTGGTGCTGCAGTTGGCGTGAAAAATACTTGTGAGAGAGCTAAAGCTCTAATTAAAGCTGGTGCAGATGTAATTATTCTTGATATTGCTCATTGTCATTCTGATCTTGCAATTCAACGTATTAAAGAATTAAAGTTTAGTTTTAACATTGATATTGTTGCTGGTAATATTGCAACTGGTGAGGCTGCAAGAGACCTTATTGAAGCTGGTGCAGATGGGTTGAAAGTTGGTATTGGACCTTCTCCAGTTTGTACTACTAGAATTATCTCTGGGAGCGGTGTACCACAACTTACCGCAGTAATGGACGTTTGTAAAATTGCTAAAGAGTATAATGTGCCAGTTTCTGCAGATGGTGGGATAAAATTTCCTGGTGACCTTTCAAAAGCTATAGCTGCAGGAGCAATGACAGCTTATTGTGGTAGTTTGTTTGCTGGTACTGATGAAGCTCCAGGAATGATCGTAACAAAAGACGGAAAAAGATACAAAAGGTATATGGGTAGTGCATCTTATGATAGTAATCATGAACGAAAAGAGAATTTGGAGGGTAAACGTCATAAAAAAAAACTAGACATCTTTGTTGAAGGTGTTTCTTCTTTAGTAGATTATAAAGGACCAGTTAGAGACATTATTAAAGGTATGACCAAAGGATTAAGAAGCGGGATTAGTTATTGTGGAGCTAGGAACATTTTAGAAATGCAAAATAATGCTGAATTTATGCAGATTACTTCTGCTGGTTGGGAAGAAAGTAAATCCCGTGGAAAAAAGATTAGTGATTAGATGAGATCCTGCCATTCATCTTGTTTGAAACCAACAAAATATTTGTCACCAGAAACTAAAAATGGTCTCTTAATTAAGTTACCATTAGAACGTAAAAGATCAACAATCTCTCCTTCAGTCAGATGAACTAATTGACTTTTAATCCCTAATTCTCTATAATCCTTCCCTGAAGTATTAAACAACCTTTTCACACCATATTTGTTTAACATCTTCTTCATTTCAGATTTGGTCGGAGTCTGTTCTCTGATCGGGATTTCTTGAAATTTAATATTATTTTCTTCTAAAAAAATTTTAGCTTTCTTACAAGTGCCACATTTTTCATAACAATAAATTTTAACCATGTTTAGCTTAAAAATAACCTTTCTTTTTATTACTTTGCGATATAAATAACCAAAAACTATCAAAAACATTATATTAGATACGAAACATTTAAAAAAATGTTAAAATAAAAAATTATTTATGGCGATCGTCGTATAACGGCTAGTATTCTGGACTGTGGCTCCGGAGGAGGGGGTTCGATTCCCCCCGATCGCCCTTTTTCTATAAACATAATAGTTATAACAATCAAAAGTTTGATAGTAATATATATAAAAACTAAACAATTCCTATAATATTAAAATGGGAAAATTCAAATTAGCTAAAGGAGTTCGAGATATCCCTCCTGAAGAAAAAATTATAAAAAACAAAATAGTAGATCTCATCTCAAAAACTTTTGAACTTTATGGGTTCTCTCCATTAGAAACTCCCATTATTGAAAGATACGAAACTTTAACTGCAAAATCTGGTGCCGGTGAAGAAAGTGATGCTTTGAAAGAAACTTTCAAACTTACTGATCAAGGTAAAAGAAAATTAGCTTTAAGGTTTGAACTTACTACCTCTTTAGCAAGGTATATTGCTTTAAACCCTAATCTCAAACTCCCTTTTAAGAGATATGAGGTAGGTCCTAACTTCCGTGATGGGCCTATCAAACTTGGTAGAGAACGACAATTCTGGCAATGTGACGCAGACACAATAGGTGCTAAATCAATGTTAGCTGAAGCTGAACAGATTACAATACTTGATTCTGTGTTTAAAAAATTAAACTTCAAGTTTGAAATTAAAATTAATAATAGAAAACTTCTAAACGGAATATTAAACCAGGCAGGGATTAAAGAACAAAAAGAAGCCATCATATCTATTGATAAACTAGACAAAATTGGTGAAAAAGGTGTTACTGAAGAACTACTTAAAAAAGGATATAGTAAAAGTCAAGCTAAAAAAGTGTTCAAAATATTAGATAATAAAAGATTAAAAGATCTAAAAAGAATAATCACCAATGAAGAAGGGAAACAAGGGATTTCTGAGTTAGAACAATTATTTTCTTATCTTAATGAATTTGATATTAAATCATTCGTTTTTGCACCTAGCTTAGCAAGGGGACAAGCATATTATACTGGTACTATATTAGAAGCATTTTTTACAAAAAGTAAAAGTGGAATCACATCTTCCATAGCTAGTGGTGGACGTTATGATGATATGGTGAGTGGTTTTGTTGGTGGGGGAAGAATAGTTCCAGCTGTTGGGATATCTTTTGGATTAACTTCAATTGTTGAAGAAATTAAACAAAACATCAAAAAAGAGATTAAAACACCAACAAAGGTTTTAGTTATCCCAATCAAAACTCAAGAACAAGGTTTAAAAATAGTTCAAAAATTAAGGCTTAACAAGGTTAATTCTGAAATCTCTTTAATTGATAAAGGTATTACTAAAAGTTTACAATATGCCAACTCTCTCAAAATTCCTTATTGCATAATAGTTGGAGAAAAAGAATTATCAAAAAAAAAACTTATTTTTAGAGATATGGAAACAGGAGAAGAAAAGAATACTACCTTTGATAAAATAATCAAATTAATCCAGAAGTCTGCTTGACAATAATACCATGAACACAGATATAGAATCAGGAAGAAAATATGTTAAATTTTTGGGATATTTTTTTGCAACATTGGTTATACTAAACCTGTTATTTTTCTCATTCAGGATAATTAATGAAGCTATCTTTTGGACAATAATAGCTTTCTCAGCTTTATTTGCATTTAAAGGTTTACCAATGATTAAAAAGAGATATGGATTGAAATAATAAAATCACCATTCATCATCTTCATGACGAGTATAAACCTTTGGTTTTTTTCCTACAATCATAGAATGTTCAAATTGACTAACCATCTCCCCAGAAACTTCTACTAATGGTGGGTATGAATTTACTAAACCGTTCTTTTGTAATTCTCTCAAACCTAAACTTGTTGTACCTTTACCAAATTTTCTAGTTAGCCATCTTGTAGTAAAAGGCATTCCATTGTAAGGCTTAATCTCTTGTAATACTTTCTTTGCGTATGGAGATCTAACACCTCCATCTTTTCGTTGCATAAAAATGGTTGATTCACCTTTTTCTTTAATAAGTCCTTGACCATCTGTAACAAACGGTTCAATAGCTATTTGCCAATCTTCTTGTAACTCAGTTTTATCATTATTATTAAAAGAAGGTATTGAAACTCCTGCATGTACTACATACTGTTCAATTTTATGGCCTGAAAGGTTTTTCACTGTAGTAAAACCTAATGCTTCAGCTTCAGAATATTGTGCTTCCCCTAATTCCCATAATTGCCTACCTGGCTCAACTAATTTTATAGCTGCCTTTAATCCATTTTTGGCTGCTTTAATCATATCTTTATGTTTATTACTATTACCGACTTCAACAGACATAGCATTATCTGCAATATATCCATCAATATGTACTCCTACATCAATTTTAATTAATTGCCCCTCTTCAGAAACAGATTTATCACCCTCTTTTGGACAAAAATGTGCAGCAGTATCATTAACTGCCATTTGTGCCCATGCAATTTGACCACCCATTGTTTTAATCTTATCCTCACAAT
>CAYMTF010000031.1:0-6127 GCA_964393295.1 uncultured Methanosarcinales archaeon
ACTTACCTCACTTTTTTCTTCAGGAGCTTTCACTTCTTCTGTTTTAGTTTCTTCAACAACTTCAGGAGCTTTTACTTCTTCCTTTTTTGTTTCTTCAACAACTTCGGGAGCTTTTACTTCTTCAGCTCCAGGTTTAATTGAAGCAACTTCTTCTTTAATATCTTGATTTGGATCAACTCTTTCTGGATGATCCATGCTGAATAAAGATGATTTTTCTTTAAAAGCTATCATACTATCATCTTCAACAGAAGTTAAGTAAGAAGGAGAAGTTATTTCTTTATTTCCAACAAAGATATGTCTGTGAGTAATAAATTGTCTTGCTTGTTTCATAGAACGTGCTAGACCTAACTTGTAGACTCTAGTTTGTAACCTTCTTTCAAGAATATCTTTAGTTTCTAAACTTAAAATATCACTAACTTCAGCATTAGCAGATATTAGACCTAACTTTTGTAATTTACCAATAATCTGAGCTTTTTCTTTTATAGTTTGTTGGTCTTTGTTAACAATTAGATTTTTAGCTAGAGCACGATATTTTTTAATGAAAGCATTAGCAGAATAGATCTCTCTTTTCTTAGCTAATCCAAATTCCTTTACTAAAGCACTTTCTGCTTCAATTACAGCTTTATGCCAAGGATGACTTGGGGTAGCATATCTTTTTTTTAATTTTCTTGGATCTCCCATTTTCTAACCTATTTTTTCTTTTTAACGCCAACAACTTTTCCTTTACTTCTTCTAAAGTTGGATTTAGTTCTTTGACCACGTACTGGTAATTTCCTTTGATGTCTAGATCCTCTAAGGCATTTAATTTTCTTCATTCTTTTAATATCATTTTCTTGAACGAAACTTAAAGTACCAATTAAGAAATGTTTATCTTCACCTGAATCATAATCTTTCCTTCTATTAAAAGCCCAGTTTGGGATCCCTTTACTAGTCGGATCATTTATTGTTTCAGTTAGGGCTTGAACTTCTTTTTCGTTCAAGTAACCTGCTTTCTTAGTGTCATCTAAATTGATTGCATTACAAACCATCTTTGCGAAATTGAAACCAACGCCTTTTATGGAATTTAAAGCAATTCTAACTTGTTTGTCACCAGGGATGTCTACGTTAGCCACCCTCACAATATGTTTAAAATTGTCTTCTGCCATTTTATTATTTTTTTTACTAAAAGATCTCGATAATTAAGCATTTTAGAACTAGTTTTCTCTTTTTTAGATTTTGAAATCAATTAAAGGAACACTAGCCCTATAAATCGCGTTAACTCGGACTTAAGTATTATTTTAAGAAATGTGAATGGTTTGTTTATAAATGTTTCTCTTGTTTTGAGCTTATTTTTTCAGCTTTACGTTCAGCAGTTTCTCTTTTCTTTTTTTCACGTTCTTGTTTTCGTAATAGTTTTTCTTCTTCCTTTTTCTGTTCTTCATCATACTGTCTTTTAATTCTAAGTTTAATTAAAGAATAATTAACCGGATTCTTAATCTTTTTACATAAACCATCAGGTTTACATACCCCAATCGCTGTATAATAAGCTTGATTATCACAGTTTGGAGGAAGTTTTGAATCAGGCTTGAAATATCTCATTTGACCAATAATATAATTATCTCTTAAAGGTTCATTATTAACCTCTTTGTTCCATTTTAACAAATAATCCTGGACAGCTTGTTTTGTCCAACCAAGTTTTCCAAGAAATAATATCATTGCAAAAACAGCACGTTTTTTACCGTCTTCTAAACCATTCAAACAAAGTTTTATACAAGGAGGGAATAACTCTTTTTGTACCGGACTTTCAATTTTAGTCTCAACCATCTCTTTAGGGGGGCCTGATCTTAATTGTTCATATTCAGGGGTGGTATTATATTCTTTTTTAACTTCAAAATCTAATGCCCTAATTAATATATTCCTAGCAGATTGTTCAGTTATTTGAGAACGATCTAAAAATGATGCTAAAGGACTAAAAAATTTATCCGGGTCGGCCATATGTTTCTCAAATTTCATAATTTGTTTAACATCAATTGGTAAACTAATTAATCCAGATTTTTCATGTAAACTGTAAGGCATTCTGAATAAATGTCTGGAAGAGATTAGGATGGTATCAATTTCTAAAAAATTTTCAACATCAAGTTTAGATATTTTATCCCCATATTCATTTTTTTCATAACGGGTAATTTTATCTTTACTCAGTTTAACTTTATCTACAATTTGCGAGATGTCATTATTCTCCATCTCTAAAATTTTTCGTTC
The DNA here is from genome assembly GCA_964393295.1 of uncultured Methanosarcinales archaeon. Lineage (GTDB taxonomy): Archaea > Nanobdellota > Nanobdellia > Woesearchaeales > GW2011-AR9 > CAYFJV01. Next base: position 2,239 of record CAYMTF010000031.1, read on the forward strand.
TAATTCATGTTTGATGTTTTCTTTAATATAAAATGCAATCTTTTGAGGTGCTTCAGGAAACATTTGTTCCATTTTTTGACCCCCAATCTCATCTGGGAAAGATTCGAATGCCACTGCAATATGAAACCCTTTATTCCCACTGAATTTTCCAAAAATATTTTTAACACCAGAATATTTTAAAAATTTAACAATTAAATCAGCACAGATTCTACTATATTCAAAGATAGCACAATCAACATCAAGAATTAGGTCCCAACCAATTCTTAATTCTTCTAATTCTTTTTTTTTGATACCTGTGAAGAGGTCTAATGGGTTATCCCAAGTTTCTTCACTACAATGGAAACTTGTGGCTCCTTTTTTAACTACTTCCATCACATCTTGCGGATATATCAAGGTGTCTGGTCGTTTTCCAAATTTTTCATTAAATCTAATTCCAACCTCTTTTCCATTTGCAGATTTCACCAATTCTTCTTGAATCTCAATCTTTTTGTAATACCTTAAAGTTGTTCCAAGATTTAATACCATCAATTATAGTTATTAATAAAAATTCTTTATATATTTTTAGATCATTAGCAATATTTTTGATTAATAAGATAATCTTGTTAAATTTTGTGTCATAGTTATTAAGAATAAAAAAAGTTTTATTTTGAATATGCTTACTATAGATGATATTATCTTATCATATAAAGAAGGAGTAGAGATAATACTTAATAATGAACCTCAAATGTATGGTTTGAAAGGAGAATATGATTCTGGGGAGATGAAAGTGATTGCTTATCTTAATAATAATATCAATAAAAAAGATTTATGTTGTACTATTTTCCATGAATTGATTCATGCAAGAGATTTTATCTTAAATAAACCAGAATGTGAGTTTTATAACCCACAGAGAAATGCTGTTCAACAACAGGGCTTAGATTTATATGAGGAATTTGTAGAAAATGAAGCTATTGAAACTTATAACAAACAACCAGAATTAATTAATTTTATTGAAGAAATTTTTATTTTAAAAAAGTTATAACTTGTTAACTTGTTTAATAAAGTTTTTAGACAAAACTTTTATGTTTTTCAAGGCATCTGTGATAGCAGATCTTGGTTGAACACCTTTGGTTTCAAGTTGAAAGGTTGGAATTCCGACTAATGGATGTTCAATTTTATAAGCAGCAAAAGTTACACCTTTAACTTTTCTTAATTCTTCTTTTAATAAATTACAGAAAGTGTGAGTTTCTCCCTTCAGTTCAAAAATTAACTTGCTTTTGCTTTCTTCTAAAACAATGAATTCCATAGGTCTTGAATTAAAGTAGATTCTTTATAAAGCTTTCTTTTTTTATGAGAATAGTTCTTAATACAAGGTTAAGAAAAGTTTATATAACAAAGAATCAAACTATTGGAATTATCACAGAAGAGAAATTAAAGATGTTAAAAAATAGATTACTGAATTTATCATTATTAACCATAATTATTCTTAGTACCATTATTTCAGGGGCAGTGGAAGGTGAAAATTTTTTATCAATCCAAGAGAATTCATCCGAAGAGGTATTAACAGGAAATGAAAGCGTTGAAGGTGAAGATCTTGTTACATTTGCAGGTAAAAGTATAAACTTGAATGATGGAGAAGAGGATTGCATATATTATTTCTATGGTGAAGGATGTGAGGAATGTAATTTAACTAATAGTTATCTAGATAATTTGGAGAAAAAATATGTCAATCTAAATATCCAAAGGTTTGAAGTTTATTATAACGAGTCAAACTTGGATCTACTTAATCAATTTTATTTTGCTTATGGTGTTGAGCATCAAAAACAAAAAGTTCCAGCAATAATGATCTCTAAAACTTATTTTGTTGGCGAGGATTCAATAACTAGTTTTTTAGAAGAAAGAATCAAAGATAATTTAGATTCATTATGTCCTAATTCAGAGAATAGCAATGTGATTGGTTTGACAGGGGAAGGTGCTCCTAAAGATGTTGTCGAAACATTAAATGTAGGGAATGCTGGAGTTTCTGCAATAAATAACTTTTTCAGAAATACAAACTCAAGTTTACTATTATTATTTTTAATTTTACTATTAGCATTATTATATGAGAAAGGAGAGACCGTAAAAGAAAAGAAAGAACAACTATTAAGGGGGAGTATAACTTTTATTGTTAGTAGTTATTTTCTTCTAATTCTTGGAGGGATTGGCCTGTTTAACTTTTTATCAGTAGATTCATCAAGATTAGTTTCAACAATATTAGTTGTAATTACGATTATAATCTCATTAATGATCATGAAAAGATTCTTATTTGAGGGTCATGTTGTACCTAGAAAATATCTAAAAAAGTTGATTCCTATTTATGATAAGATTTTACATTATATTACAACTCCATTAGGTTTCTTATTCTCTTCACTGATTGCTACTTTGTATTCAGTTTCTAATTGGGATAAAACATATAATACTATTCAACAATTAACTAGTGATCCTTCATTAAGAGCTAAATCATTACCATTACTTATTATGCATAGTATTGTTTTTGTCATACCTCTTGTTATAGCTTTTGTAATTGTTTATTGGAGATTGAGTTTAATCGAGAAAAATAAAGAGCCGAAAGTTGTAGAACATCAATTAAAATTATTAAGGTTTTTCATTGCATTATTTGTATTTTTAGCAGGGATAATTAATCTGTTTTTGTTTTGATTGTTTCATCTTATTTAGTTTATAATTTAAAATTAATGTTATTAAAGGAGGATTATTTTGATAGAAAAAAGAGGACAAGTAACAATATTTATAATCTTGGGGATTATAGTCCTAGCAATTTTTTCATTCATATTTCTGTTTGTTTATCAAGAAAAAGTAACAACTATTGAAGACCAATCGGAGATAATAACACAAACAATACAGATTGACGATTCAGTAAAATTGTTTATTGAAAAATGTTTTGAGGATACCTTTAATCAAGCAATATTTGAAAATAGTTATAATGGTGGGTACTTTTTCTTGCCAACTGAATCTACTACTAATTTGACATATAATGTCCCCTATTATTTATTAAATAATAATTCTAAAATAATTAATATCTCAGAAATCGAAAAACAACTAGGATATTATATAGAATCTATGGCGCCATTATGTCTGAATGATTTTAAAAAGTTTACAAGTATTGGATTTAATATCACCTCTGGAACAATTCAGTCAGACATAAAAATAACTAATGAATCAATTAAATTAGATGTTATCTTCCCTGTAAAAATAAGATTACAAGAATCAATCAAAGAATTAAACAAATTTGAAATTGAGATCCAAAACAATCAATTATTAAGGAGTTTAGAACTTAATAAAGAGATCATTAAATCTCAACAAGGAGAACAAGTTTGTTTAACTTGTTTTTCAAGGTTAAAATCAGATAATAATTTCACTATGAACATATTTTCAGAAAAAAATAATACCTTAGTTCTTGAAATAATTAATCATGATTATTTAATTAATAATAAAGAATTAGTTTCAAGGTTTGCGATCAAAAATGAATGATAAAAAATTTATTAGCTGTTTAATATTATTATTATTAATTGTTATAACTAATGTTAATGCAGATAATCATGAGTTTGTGGAACAACCTGGAATTGATTATCAATTCTCTAACCCTACATTTGATTATTCACAAGTTAATAATTGGGATACCGTTGATTGGAGTAATATACCTGAAGGGAGAATCAGTGAGGTTCCAATTGGCAAATTAGATTATGGGGCTTTAAGTTTTGATCAAAAATTTCAAATGAGTGAAGATCAAATATTAAATAATTTAGGAAAAATAAATAATCTTGCAAAAGATGTGAATCCAAAGACGGTAATTAACGCTATTAAAACTAATTGGGGAGTAGATGTTCAAAGTTTAGGAGATAATGCTAAAATT
>CAYMTF010000031.1:6153-6905 GCA_964393295.1 uncultured Methanosarcinales archaeon
GAGGAGGTAATAATTAGTGATAATGATAGATTAGATATGTCATCAAAAGAGGGATGGGATATAGAGATTAATGAAGAGGGAGATATCAGAATTCTTAGCCCAAATGAAATTGCACAGGATACAATTAGTAATGAAGATTCATTTACAGTATCTGAACCAATCAACCTTTTGCTTGAAGACGGGTCTTCAATAGTAATTGATCAAGTTAGTTTTGAGGGTGGTAAAAAATTTATTGAAATAGGAGAAAAAGCAGAGATAAATGGTTATGAGGTTATATCAAATAATAAGAGAATCGAAATATTTTTTGAGAATTCTGACGATTTATCAGATTTGGAAGATTATGTATTGATAAATGGTGATGGATTAGGTGTAAAATCTTCTGAGGGTAATGTTATCAATATTAAAGCTCAACCTGGAAATGAATTATTTAATATGTTAAAGAGAGATTATTCAACGGAACCACCTACATTAATTCCAGATGAAAGAGATACATTGGAATTTGTTATTGAAGGAGAGAATAATATTAATATAGTTTCTAGAGAAGAAGAAGGAAAAACACCATTAATTATTAAATCTGGTGCAGGAACAACTACAATTAATACAGGAAGGATGGGTTTCATTTTGGATGAAGGAGATATAAGAGTAATTCCTCCAAAAGCATTTGAAAATGTTGCTGGTTCAATAGATATGAGGAATAGTGTAGCATTTGAATTAGGTTTATCTTCTGATCCATTAAGAGACCTATCAACAAT
>CAYMTF010000032.1:0-6848 GCA_964393295.1 uncultured Methanosarcinales archaeon
AAGAATACTCCACTATGCTTTTCATCTGCTTTATCATAAGCTTCTTGACATGATTCCGGTCTATCACAATTTCCATCATCATAATCATAATTTCTCCATTCTCCACCAGAATTCTCGCATGAAGTTTTGTTATGGTATTGCCAATAATCTTCTTCACAGAAATCATTATATTCTGGGCTATGGTAAAAAGTTTCTACACCATAACCAATAAACATAGCGAACACTATTGTAATAGCAATTGAAAGAATAATTTGTTTTGCATTCATATTTTGATAATTATTTTTTATCCTTATTAAACTTTATGTTTAAGCTTTATCTAAATTCTAAAATATCTCCAATTTTACAAATATCTTTAGATCTTTTTTTAGCTAATTCAATAACATAAGTTATTTTTCTTTTTTCATAAGACCAAAATGTGAATGGTTTAAATTTATAATTTATTTCAATGATTTTCTTATTTTTATCAAGTAAAAGGATCTCTAATGGATAAAACACAAAATAATTATGGAGACTAACAAACTGTGGTTTTTGAAATTTCATAATCAGGTTCTTTTTAGGTGAGAACATCAGACCTAAGGTTTGTAATATCTTAGAATAAGCTTTAGTTTCTGATAAAGAAACTGTGATTCCTTTTGTTTTGTTAAAAATCATGTTTTTAATTGTTTTGAGGTTGTTTTTATATTTTACTATTTTTGATATTGAGATTTTTTCGCAATTATTTTCCTCATTAGTTAATAATATGAGGTTTGATAGTTTTATTTTATTTATAATGGTTAAATTTTTATACTTATTATTTAATTATGATTAAAATATGTCATTAGAAAAAGAACGTCAAATAGCAAAAGAAGATGCAGTATTACTAGCATTACAAAAAAATATGGCTCTTATTAGGAGAGATCTTGAAATTCATGGCATGAAAAAAGATGGTTCTACGATTTTAATATCCAGAAGTAAGAATTATGACATGTTGTGGCAAGATGCTTTGAAATCATTAAGAGAGAGATAAAAGATTCAGATATCAATATTAACTTTTAGGTTGATTTTTTCTAATATCTCTTGTTCAAGGTTCTGTTTTAAAAATTCAGGTTCTATTTCGGCTATTTCTTTTTTAAAATTATTTATATTCTCTCTTTTATTATTTATAAGGTTATTAACTTTTTCTAATCTCTTTTTTGATTCTTCAATTTTTTCAATGATTTTAATTTTTTCAATTTTTTCATCTAATTCTTTTAATTTAGAATCTTGTTCAATATAATCGGTTTTGAAATTTTTAAAATAACTGTTATCTAAAGTTTCTATCCTTTTCAATATCTTGTCTATCTTTTTATCTTTTAATTCGATATCTCCTTTAATAATTGATCCTTTCATCTTTTTTAGTATTTCTACTATCTTTAATCCTTTATCTTCTAGTAAAGTTGGGACTATATCATTAATGTATGATTCAACTAAATTATTGTCTAATGAGATTCTCTCATATTTCTTTAAAGCTGGAATAATTATAGAGAACGATTGAGAAAAATTAGATTTTGAATTTCGAATCTTCAATTCTAATGATTTTTTATTATTGATTAATTTTAGATAATCAATATAACCTTTTCCACCTTTTATTTTTTGGATAGATCTCTCAATACTTTCTATCTCTAAAATTTCTTTTTTAATCTCTGAATTTATATCTTCAATGTTTAGACCTAACACTTTCTCTTTTGTTAGTTGTTCTTGAAATATTTTATTTTTATTGAGAAGTTCATTTTTTTCTTTAATTTTGGATTGTTCAACTATTTTTTTTGTTTTTTTAATTAAATTGTTTAAATTGTTTAAATTTGTAGCTATTGTTGCTGCTTCTTCACCAATTATATCTTTAAGAATGTTATAATTTCTGTTTGTATTAGAACTAAAATTATTAAGGTTTTCATTAAAGGAATCACAAAATTCAGAGATCTGTTCTAATTCCTCAGGCAAGTTTATTCCCTGCATAAAAAATCTTACTTTTTGTATGTAGGTTTTTCTATTACCTTCTACAATATGTTTAGCTTTTTCAGGTATACCTTTTACCTTTAGTTCTGCTACTGATAAATTTTGAAGGTTTTTTTCTGTTTTTTCTTTTTCTTTTAATATTTCAATCCTAACTGATTTTAATTTGTTGTATGTTTCATCAAGATTATTGGAAGTTTGAGATATAATCCAGTCATTTAAATCATTTTTATTGATAGTTTGAATTTCAATCTCTTTTTTTGAGAAAAACTGGAATATTTTTGAAATAACCATGATATACTAAAAAAGTGCTTTATTTAAAATATTTTCTTATTATTGTTATCTAAATTAAATTATCAGTTTTAAACAATATCAATTGGAAAAAAATTAAATCTTAAAATTAAATAGGTGATATAAATTGAGATTAATAATATAGCTTTATTTTTATTTAATGTTTCTTTTCTAAATAGGAGGTAATATATTAATAATGCAGTAAATAATTTGACTGGTAGATCAAAGATAAGAACTACTGATGGAACTGAATAAGAAGAGACCATTGAACCTATCCCCAATGCAAATAAAGGGTTGGTGATATTACTTCCAATTAGGACACTAGCTGAGATCTCTTTTTTATACCTTAATACAGCAATTAAGGATGTACTAAGTTCTGGCAATGCTGCAATAACTCCCAAAAACACAATCCCAAATAAAGAAGCACTAATATTAATTTGTTGAATAATTTCTTGAGATACATTTAATATAAACTCAGTAACTAATGCCATAACTATAAATGACACTAATATTATGAATGAATGTGAGAGAATAGATTTATTCTCTAAATGTTTTTTTGCTTTTCTTTTGTTCCCATTTTTTATGATGAATAAATAGGCGATGTAAGTTAATATCAGAACAAAACCTTCAAATTGGCTGATAATGCCGTTCCAGGAAAATATCCATAATAAAGAGGTTGCAAATATCACTCCTCCCATTTGTTTGAATAATTCTTTTTTAGTAACTGCTAATACCCCTACTATTGCAATAAGTGGTATTATAAAATTTTGTTGAAATATATCAGAACCAACATTTGTTCCAATAACTAGATGTGAAAGAGTTTCGTATAATTTTTGATTTTGAATAATTTGTGTACTGGCAATTATATTTGTGAATATTTCAGGTAAACTTGTACCAATGGAGAGAATAGTTAATCCAATGAAAGTTTCACTCCAACCCCAATGTTTTGCAAGATTTATAGTCCTTTTAAGAATTAATTCTGCTAAAATAAAGACTATTAATGCTCCTAGTAATATCCCAGAAATATTTAAGATTAATGATACCATCTATTCTTTTTTAATTTAATGAAAAATAATTTATTCAACAATAATACCTACTTTTCCTGGCATTGATTGTTTAGCTTTATTTTCATTACTATCTTCAGCAATAATTATTTCAATTTTGCAATTGAATTCATCAGATAAAAATTTTTTAGCAGAGTTTAAAGTTTCAAATTCAGATTCCTGTGAAGTTACTACCTTTGGCATTCTGCTTGGATTTTTAATGAAACCACCTATTAGCTTACTAACTTCTTTCCCTTTAATTTTAAAATCTTCATTCTGCAAAACTTTTTTGATTATTTCTCCTAGATTTCTGGTGATCTCAAGCTCTTTTTTAATTATTATAATTAATTCGTATAACCATTTTTCTGAAATGAAAATTTTAAATTTTTTAGCTTGTTCAATTTTTGCAAGTTTTAATACATTTCTCATCCCAGAGATTGTATTTTTAACAAGGTCTTCATTAGCTTGTGATTCAATATCAATTTCGTCTTCATTAGTTTGTGGCCAATTTGAATTTGAAACAAATTTTGTACCTTTATCTTCAATCAAGTCGTATTTTTCAGCCAATTCTTCACTCAGATGAGGGGTAATAGGGTTCATTAGTGTAACCCATCTTTTTATTAAGGTAATTAATAGGTTCTTATTTCTTCCTCCTCTCCTCATATACCACCTAAATAATTCAGTAATAGAAAAATAAGTTTCAGAAGATAATTCTCTCAAATTATAAACTTCTAATCCCTCATTTATTTTTCTAATTGAAACGTTAAATTCTGTTTTTAACCAAGTATCTAATGAACTTTTTTTGTTAGTTTTTATTTTATTAATCTCTTCAAATAAACTGTTAATTTTTTCAAGAGCATTTTTATAATGTAAAACTGTTTCTTCAGCCCAAACAACGTCAACGTGATGACTCCCAATATGTGAATAATAGAACCTCATTGCATCAACGCCATACTTTTCCATTGCTTGTGGAATTGGTTCTGCACCACCTTTACTTTTAGATATTTTACCACCTCTACCAGTCACCCACCAATTAACAAAAATACCTCTGGGCCATTTTTCATGCGGTAATGTAGCAACGTGATTCATTAAAAATACTGGGAAATGTACAGTTTTATGTTCTTTACCACCTAGGTTGATATCTAATGGATAAAAATAATCAAATTCTTGTTTGATTTTGATTATAGTCTTAAACTTTTCTTCATTAACTTGTTTTTTTAGTTTATCTTCTTGTTTTCCTAAAAAGATATAATCAAAAAAGTTTTCAGTTAAATCTTTAACTTGTAATTCGCCTCTTTTTGTGTATCCAGAGATAATATAAAAAGCAGGATATAAAGTGGAATCGCTGATTGGTTCAACCGTCCATTTTTCATCAAAAGGGAATTTACTACCCATCCAACTACCTAACCTTGCACAAGCTCGATCAGAGAACCAATCTAAAACTTTTGGTAATTGTTCTTTATACTCTTTTGGATAAATATTCATCTCTTTAACATGTTCTTTAGCTTTTTTAGTAATATTATTATCAGAATATTTTATGAACCATTGATCATCAATTCTTTTAATAATAACTTCCGCTCCACAACGACAGATAACTTCTTCACTTAAATCATGAAAAATTGTTGCTTTGTTATTTTCTAATAAGTAAAGTTTCATCCCTTCTTTTGCTTCTGCAACCTTCATGCCTGAAAATTGACCGCAATTATCTCGCATAACTCCAGAATGGAACCCAACCTTGTAAATTTCTTTAGTTGCCTGATCTAATAATTCTTTATCATTTAATGAATTAATTTTTAATTTTTCAACAATTTCTTTTGCAGGGAATTCATTATAACCTTTAGATTGGATTATTGGAATTAATTTGATCTGATCAATAATCTTTAAGTTAAAATTTTGATTTTTTAATTGGTTTCTTTTAGTTTGGTCTTCTTTTAATGTTCTTAACGCGACATAATCATTAGGTGCATCACTAGGTACACATGTTACAATTCCTGATCCGACTTTTTTATTAACAAAATCTGCTGGAAGAATAGGGATTTCCTTGTTTATACCAGGTGCCAATACATTTTTTCCAATTAATTTTTTTGGATCAATGTCTTCTTTTAATAAAACATCATCAATTTGGTAAACAAGTTTATCTGCAGCTTCTCTGCTCATAATCCAGTTTTCACCTTCAACCTCAACTCTAACATATTGTGATTCTTGATTGATCCACAAATTTGTTTGGCCATAAATAGTTTCTGGCCGTAAAGTTGCTGCAACTAAATAATCTGTTTTTTCTTGGTTATCTGATGATAATTTGAATTTTAGTAATGTATATTCGTTTTTTTCAGCATTTCCACCTTTTGAGATGTCTGTTTCAGATGCATCTACTGCTACAGGACCACAATTTGTGCATGCTGTTGCAAAATATGGTTTTTGGATTAACATATCGTGTTGTTGTAATTTTTTAAATTGCCATTGGATAAATTTTTCATAATCTTTGTTAGTAGTACAAGTAAATCTATCCCAATCAACTAAAAATCCAAACTTTTTCCAATAATCATTAACATAGACATCATTGAAATATTTAATGATGTTCTCTGGTTTTTTTAAATCTTTAATTTTATTTTTTGGACATCCATTGCTTAATAAATAGTTGATCCAATCTTCATCTTTATCTCTTACTTTTTTCGCAAAAGAGAATGCATGGTTACCAGAAGCATGAGTCCCAACTGGAAAAAGAACTTCTTTACCTTTTAACCGTTCTAATCTACAAATTGCGTCAGTATATGAAAAACCTCTCATGTGTCCAACATGAAGAAATCCAGAAATACCAGGATAAGCAAAAATCATCATGAATTTTTCTTTATTCTGATTAAAAACAGCTTTACCTAAGTTTGCCTTTTGCCACCTAGATTGCCATTTGTTTTGTATATCTTCCCAGTTTATTGTCATTGTTTTAAATAATTATAAAGGTTATATAAATATTTGGTAGTGATGTTATTTAATAAATTTTAGAATAAAGAGAGATATTAGTATTTTTAGGTCAAATAAATACCCTCTAATGATTTAAATATGAACCCTTGTAAATCATCCATTCTTGTAGCTAATTCAGAGTCAAAAGTGGCTTTTCTGATTTGGCCTATTCTATCTAAGATCTGTCCAAAAAATCTTATTAAATCTCCTTCTAATAGGTTGGTGTTTTTTAGAAGTTCAAAGAATGAATCCCCACGATAAATCGGGAAAATTAAAGAAGTCACATCTAACATGTTGTCCCATTTTTTTTCTTTCATAGTTGCAAGATTATTTTTTAATTCTTGTTTTAAGTCTGCATATTCTTTATTTGGAAATTTCTTTTTAAATTTAGTTTTTTCTTTTGGTTCATAAACTAAAGTTCCGATAGCCATTAATAATTGGTAATCTGTAAATTGCTTATAATATTCTGTTGAGAATAATTCTCCAATTATGATCTCATCCACAAATATTTTAGAACTAAAAACTCCTTTTTCAGTAAGGGTAAACTTGTTTGGTTGTTTTTCATCCTCATATAAGAATTCATGT
>CAYMTF010000033.1:0-6846 GCA_964393295.1 uncultured Methanosarcinales archaeon
ATTTTACTAGAAGATAAATCAGTAGAGGTGAAAACTACAGTTAATGAAATTGTTAAAAAGAAAAAAACTAATATAAAATAAATCTAATTGTATTATCTAAAACTTTATTTATTTTCAAAACCAATAACTTTATTAATCAAAAGAGTTTCCTTTTCTATAAGGAAAAGAGGTGGTAAGATGTTTCTACTGTTATGGTAGAAATGTTTTATCGCATTTTTTATTTTTCTAATATGAATTTAATAATAGATTCTCAAAAAATATCATTATAAAATAAAACATTATATAAACACCTGGTTATAAAATTAAGATAGAGGGAGCAAGATGGATATTAGTTTTATAAAACCAGGATCATTACATATAATTACAGGTGGAATGAAAGGTAGAAAAACACCACAATTTATTTCTTTATGTGATCAATTAAAGTATGCAGAAGTTAAGACCCAAGTTTTCAAACCACAATGTGATTATAGGCCTGAATTACACAAAAAACACGGGCTTGGGAGAGATTATATTGTATCAAGAACCGGGATGAGTATACCTGCCACAGAAGTAGATGATAAAAATCCATTAGAGATTGCAGAAAAACTAAATTATAATGCGGACGTTATTGGAATTGAAGAAGTAACCCTCTTTGAACAACCAGAAGTATTAGTTGACATTATTCTTAATTTAATGGATAAAAAAAGAGCAGTCATCTTATCAGGATTAGATAAAAATTTTAGGGGTGAACCATTTCATCCAATGCCAATATTAATGGCTTATGCTACAACAGTACAAAAAAGTTACGGTATTTGTGATATGGGGAATTGTAATAGGTTAGGAGAATACCCACAAAGGCTAATTGATGGCAATCCTGCGCATTATGACTCTCCAATCAAACTTGTTGGTGCTTCAGAAGCTTATGAGATTAGATGTAAAGATCACCATCATATAGATGGGAAACCATTAATTAATTATATTAAGTAAATGAATCTTTTTTTTCAATTATGTATATCTTAAAACCAAAGAGGTTATAAAATAAAGTTTTCTTTAAAAAAGATTAATATGATCTTAGAAGAATTAACTATTAAAAATATTAGATCTTATATTGATGAAAATATCTCTTTCAGAGAGGGGAGTACATTATTATCCGGGGACGTTGGATCTGGGAAATCATCAATTCTATTGGCAATTGAATTTGCATTATTTGGAACTTCTAGACCGGATTTAACCTCAGAATCCTTATTAAGGAAAGGAACAAATAATGGATCCGTTGAACTTATATTTAGTATTGGGAATAAAAAAGTTGAAATTTTAAGAAGTTTAAAACGAAGTTCTAGGGGGATAAATCAAGGGACTGGGTGGATTGTTGTTAATGGCATAAAAAAAGAATTGACACCTACAGAACTTAAAGCGGAGATAATTACTCTTTTTGGGTACCCAGAGGAATATCTCACTAAAAATAAAAATTATATTTTTAGATACACAGTGTATTGTCCACAAGAAGAAATGAAACAGATCTTATTAGAATCTGCAGAGAATAGGCTTGTAATCTTAAGGAAAATATTCAATGTAGACAAATATCAAACTATTAGAGATAACTTAATCCCATACTTAAGAGAACAAAGAAAAGAGATCATTGTTTTAGAAACAAAACTAGAACCATTAGAAGAAAATGAACGAAAGAAAAAAGAGATTGAGAACTATATAGAAAGAGAGAGAATTAAAATACAAGTATTATTACCAGAAAAAGAAAAAAACATCTCTACTATTGATAATTTAAGAAATATTTTATTAGAATTTGAGAAGAAGGATAAGCAATTGATATTCTTAAAAAATAGTTTAGACACTAAACAATTATTAATTAATGAGAATAACAAAATTATTCTTAGAATTAATGATGAACTTGAGAACATACAAAATGAATTGAATAATTTTTCATTAAATGACAATATCAATCTTAATGATGTAAATCAAGAGATACATAAATTAGAATCAGAAAAAACTATTTTTGTTGAAAAAAAGATTGATACTAAAAATAAAATCGACTATTTACAACAAAGAATAAAAATTTTACAAGAAGAAATCTCTGAAGATGTAAATAAACAACTATTAGAAAAAGTCTTGAAAGAAAAAGAAGAAATTGAGAGTGTAATAGTTGGGAAAGAGGGATTAGAAGGTGAATTAATTAAAAAACAAAGACAGAGTTTAGATATTAATAATCAAATTACTGAAATCAAAACTTTGATTCAAGAAAAGAAAAAGAACCTTGATAAAATTGTTGAATTAAATAATTGTCCTACCTGTTTACAAGAGGTTAAACAAGAATACAAACATGACCTTTGTTCTAAACAATCTGATGAAAGTGAACAGCTCATGCTTAAAATAGATAATCTTTCTAATGGGAGAAAAATTATTATTGAGGAAGAAGGGGAAATTAAAAAAAAGTTGGAACTAATTTACCAATTAGATAAAAGACATTCTGAAGTCAAAATTATAATTATTAATTATAATGAAAAAATTTCAAATAATAATATCTTAAAACAAGAATTATTAGAGTTAGTTAAGAAAAATAATAATTTAATGAGTGATTTAGACAAATTAAATACTGAAAATAGAGCTCAAGTTGAAAGGATTGATCAACGATTACAGCAACTTAAAAATATAAGGGTTGGAATTTCTTTAAAATTAGAAAAACATAAACAATTTGAAAAAAATTCTGAAGAAAAGAAAAAACTGAAAGATCAACAAAATAAATATTTAGAAGAGATTAATTTTATTAAAAAGGAATTAGAGCTGTTATCAACTACCAAAGAAGAAATTAATATTGAAGAAATCAAGACTAAACTTGAAAATAATCAAGCTAAAGAGAAAGATTATTCTATCGAATTAGCAAAATTACAAACTAATAAACTTAATCAAGAACAACAACTTGAAAAATTGAACCAGCTTAGCTCTAAATTTGATAAAAAGAAGGAACTATATAGATGGTTAAATAATTATTTCTTAAAATTAACTTATACAATTGAAAAAGGATTAATGATGAAAATATATCACCTGTTTAATCAATTATTCAAAGAATGGTTCAATATCTTAATAGAGGATAGTTTAGTTTCTGCGAGACTAGATGATTCTTTCACCCCGATAGTAGAACAAAATGAACATGAGATAGATTTTAGAGACCTCAGTGGGGGGGAAAGAACAGCAGTATCTTTAGCTTATAGATTAGCATTAAATAAAGTAATAAACGATATAGTACATAATATAAAAACTAAAGATTTATTGATATTAGATGAACCAACTGACGGGTTTAGTTCTGAACAACTTGAAAAAATGCATGATCTGATCGATAATTTAAAATTAAGACAAATAATAATTGTATCACATGAAACAAAAGTAGAAAGTTTTGTTGATCAAGTTCTAAATATACAAAAAGAAGAATTTATTAGTTCTATCAGTTAGTAGAAAATATATTTTATAGGCCGTGTTACTATTAAGGGATAGAAACGTTTAAATATTTTAGAGATGAGAATCTTTTTATGTCAAAAGACTTTTTTAAAAATAGAGCAGAAAAAAGTAGCAGAAAAAAAGCTACAGGATACAACTTAAACCAATTAATAACGGACATTGATACCTTTTATATTAATTCTGAAAATAAAGAACTTTATTCAAACCACGATATTGGTTTAATGTATTGTACTTCATCTTTACTATTACCAAAAGATTCATTGTTAAGTTCTTACCAAACATTAACAAGACAAAATGCTCAGAGAGAAATAAAAAAAAGAAACCAGGAAGAATCTAGGATGTTTTTTTATCAATGTTTGCAAAATTTAGATGTAGGAAATGAATCAATGGATGAGATCAGACTTTATTTAGAAAAAAAGTTCATAGATAATAAAGATAACTATTCAGGGAATTCTTTAGTTGAAAATTCTATTGAAAGAGAGATTCATAAAATTATGAATAAAGAAGGTGATAATTTTGATTCTATTGGTAAAGCTGTAAGAGAAGGATCAAAAAAATATTCTCAAATCAAAGGAGTTAATAATCAAGCAACAAACCGATTTAAATTATTCTTAGAATACAATAGGATCTTAACTAGTTTAAAAGAGATTTAGGTCTGTCTGGAGATGAAAAGATGTATAAAAGTGTAGATGGAAGTCCCATAAATTATGTATTAGATACGAATGTTCTGTTATCAGATCCAAAAGCGTTATACTCTTTTGAGGAGAATAATGTTGTTCTACATTTTGAAGTTATTAGAGAAATAGAAAAATTCAAAAAAGGTAATGATGAAATTAATGCTAACAGTAGAGAAGTGTTAAGAAGATTAAGAGATCATATGAGTGAAACTTCAAATAGGCCAATCCCATTAAAAAGTGGTGGTCATTTGTACCTTATTAAGCCAAACAATTTAGATGATTTAGATAATAAGCCTTATGCAGATTCAGCATTATTAAGATACATTAGTTCTTTAGAAGATAATGAAAAAGAAAAAACAATATTGATTACTGAAGATAATGCTTTATATGTAATGGCAGATGCTTCTAACATAAAAGCAGAAGTTTACCTCAGACAAAGAGAAGGGAAAAAAAACCTTAATGAGATGTTAAATTTACAAAGTTCTATCATCCTGGAACAAGAATCCGTTAACTCTTTGTATAAAACTGGGAAGTTGAACATTGATAATGATTCCTTAGATGAGAAAATAGATTTAATTAATAATCAATACCTTCATGTTGAAGGGCATAAATTACCAATACAATATCAAAAAATGCCTAACGGTGACCATTCATTTAGAAAGTTATGGGTTGGAGAAACAGATGTCTTTCATGGGATCTTTCCAAAAAATAAAGAACAGCAATACCTTATGCAAATGTGTCTAGATGACCAGATACAAGTTGGTACAGTTTTAGGTAGTGCAGGTACTGGAAAAACATTAGTTACTCTCGCTTCAGCGTTACATAAAACATTAAAAGAAAGGAAATTTGAAAGAATTTTAATAATTAGACCAGTATCACAAGTTGGAAGTGAATTAGGTTTCTTACCAGGTGATTTAGAAAGTAAAACTGCACCATACATGGGTTCCATCTATGATGCTGGCGAAGTTATCTTTCAAAATATGAGGAGGATTTTTGATAGAAGCATTGATACAAATGGTTTAGATTATTTGATTCAACAAGATAGGTTAATGTTTGCGACACCTAATTTCATGAGAGGGAGAAACTTACCAAATTCATACATTATTGTTGATGAAGCTCAAAACTTATCAAAATCAGAAATCAAAACCTTAGTTACTAGAACAGGAGAAGGTTCTAAAATGATTCTTACTGGAGACCCATACCAAACAGATGTTCCTTATGTAGATGAAGTTAGTAATGGATTAAGCATTGTAACTAAAAAATTTCTGGGAGAAGATATTTTTTCTACTGTAATATTGAAAAAAACTGAAAGGAGTAAAGTTGCTTCAAAAAAATTGTAACTTTTATCCTTTCAAAACAGCTTTCAAAGATTTTAAACCAACTTCTAACTGAAGATCAGTTGGTTCTTTAGTAGTAATTCTTTGTAACCATAAACCAGGCGCTATTAAAGATTTAACAATGATGTTCTTTGAAAACTTGTTACTTAACTTAATTGATTCATATGCGATACCTGCAATCACTGGCATTAATAAAATTCTTCCAAAAAACTCCATCACATGTCCTCCAGGTATCAGAGTAAAAATCAATACTGAAATTATCATCACTAAAAGTAAGAAACTGGTCCCGCATCTAGGGTGAAACCTGCTATATCTTCTTGCATTTTTAACAGTTAACTCTTCTTTAGCTTCATAACAAGCAATACTTTTATGTTCAGCTCCATGATACTGAAACAAAACTTGAACATCTTTCAATCTTGAAATAGCTAAAAGATAACCAAAAAAGATAATAAACCTGAATATACCGTCCCAAGCATCAAAACCTATACCATCCGGATGAATAAAGATTGAGAATAAGATTGATATCCCGATAGTTAAAATTGCTTCTTTTTTAGAAATTTGCTCATCAGATTCTAATTGCTGATTACTACTCCAAATTAATGCTCTGATACCATCATATAAAGTATATCCTAATCCAACTACACCCCTAATGAAAGGGTATTGGAAATATTTAGGAAACTGAGTAGATTTTTCTTTTAAAATGTTAATTTTTCCTTCTTTATTCCGGACTGCTACAGCGTAATGCTCTTTATTACGCATCATAACCCCTTCAATAACTGCTTGTCCGCCAACTTCCATATTAACTCAATAAAATGGAATATATATAATTGTTTTGGTAAAATAAAAAAAAATTATTGTCTTCTTCGCATTGCTACTCCTAAACAAAAGAACCAAGACCTTTCTGACTACTTTTTTTAAATAAATCATCCTCTTGTAAACCAAGAACATGTAATATTGTACTTACAGCCGGGATCAATTGATTATTCAAATAATAATCTACATCATAACCATTTTTTAATTCATCAATTCTTTTAGCTTTTTCTCTAATTAACCCTTTACCAGATTCAACCACAAATTCTATCATCATTCCTTCTTGGTTTGGAAAACCTGCCTTTTTCATTCTCATTGCGACTGCAACATGAGGTCCAATAGATTTGTATGATTCTAAAGGTCTAGTTAATTGCATCTTGATAATTAGATCTTCTGAGGGCATTTTACCAGATCTAACCTTTTTTATTACTTTTCTCAAATAATTCAAACCAATATCAATCTCGTCCTTTAAAACGTACTCTAGAAAATTTCTTTGAGTAACTTTTGCCATCTTACTCCAATTACGTCTAACAGTCTCAAACCCAATTATTTTAACTTTCTTATTCTCATCTATC
>CAYMTF010000034.1:0-6828 GCA_964393295.1 uncultured Methanosarcinales archaeon
ATATTTCTTGGTATAAGGATTCAAATATACAACCTAGTTTATTTAATTTAGATACCATCAATAGCTCTGAGACACAAAAAGGAGAAGTATGGCAATTTAATATTAGTGTTGAGACAAATACCTCTTGGAGTAATTGGTATGGTTCTAATTTATTAACTATTGAGAATACTCCTCCAGTTTTAAGTAATATATTATTAACACCAGGTGTTGTTTATACAAACGACAATTTAATTGCTACTGTTGATTATGATGATATTAATAATGATCCAGGGGTTGTAAATTTCTTTTGGTATGTTAATAATTCATTGGAATATACTTATGCTACCACTGGTGTAACTGCTGGGAGTTCAGTTCAATCTATTTTTAATTCCACAAATTATTCCAGAGATGATATAGTAATGGTTCTTGTTATCTCGAGTGATGGTACTAATAATTCAAATACACTTTCATCTACTATTACAGTACAAGATACTTTACCAGTTATTACTTATGCAATTTTAAACTCAACTGATCATCCTTCAAATTTAACTGATGCTAATCTAACTGCATATTGGGATTTTTATGATATTGATAATGATCTGTTAGATTTTTCTTCTTTGAGATGGTATAAAGATGGGATTTATCAGAGTAGTTTTGATGATCAACAAGTTTTAAGTTTTTATAATACAAATTTTGGTGACATCTGGTATTTTAATATTAGTGTTCAAGCAGGAGGTGGTTTGAGTGATTCATTACTTTCAAATCAATTAGAAATCTTAAATTCTCCGCCAGATACTTCTGTTATTAGTTTTAATGGTACTAGTCATAACAATTATACAAATGAGAATCTTAGTTGTTGGATTATAGGTAATGATGTTGACACAAATCAAAATTTAACTGCACAATGGGGTATATTGAGGGATGGTTTTCCTATTAGTAATGGTTTTACTAATATCACTAATGGAAATTTAACAAAGTTAGTTGAGATAGATTCTTCTAATACCAGTTTAGAAGAAAATTGGCTATGTTCAGCAAGAATTTATGATGAGATTGAATACGAATATCTTTGGAAAGATGCTATAGTAAATATAAGAGAACCTCAATGTGGAGACACATTAACAATAAGTCCACCTCCATTAACACATGATTTGTATTCAAATGGGACTTGTTTTAGTGTTGATGGTGATAATATCACAATTGATCTTAATGGTTATTCTTTAATTGGTAATGGTTCTGGTAACGGTATAAATATAGAAGACAGTGATAATGTTACTGTTATAAATGGGACTATCCAAAATTTTTCAATTGCAATATTTGCAGACCCTTCCGTTGGTTTACTTTTTGATGGGCTAACACTCCATTCTTCTTATACTGGGATACATTTTAGTGAAATTGATTTTAGTACGATTAGAAATAATTTAATCTATGATAATTATCATGGAATTTATATCTTTCAATCTTATAATAATGAAATCTATAATAATTTTTTGAATAATACTATCAATGGAAGAGATGAATATGCGTATTTTGCCATTATTGCTTATAATGAGGATATGAGTATATCAAGTTATGATGCAAATTTTTGGAATCAAAGTTATGATTGTAATGTTTCTATTAATTGGACGAACATTGTTGGAGGAAATTGTAGTGGTGGGAATTATTGGTCAGATTATCAAGGATTTGATAATGGATTAGGTGTTAATCCTTACGATGGTACACCATGGAACATATCTGGTGATGGGATTGGCGATACAAATATTCCTGCAAATTCTTCTGATAATATTTCTAGGATAGGTGATTATCTCCCATTAATGTATTATTGTTATGAATCATGGAGTTGTAGTGATTGGTCCTCATGTAGTAGCAGTCATCAATCAAGAGATTGTATTGATTTGAATGAATGTGGTAGGGATTATAACAAACCGGCTGAAACACAATCTTGTAGTTCTGGTGGTGGCGGAGGTGGTGGTTCTAGTAAGAAAGAATGTGCTGATGGTGATGATAATGATGAAGATGGGTTAACTGATTATCCTGACGATCCTGGTTGTAATAGTTATAGTGATGATGATGAGTTTAATGAAGAAGTAGTTGAAGAAGTAATAACTTCATCCGATGATGAGAAAGAAGAAGAGATAGAAGAAGACAAAGAAGATTTGATTGAAGAGGTTAGTGTTGATCAAATAATAAAAGATATTGAATCTGGGGCTATTACTATTACTTCTAATTTGGTGGATATTTCACACTCAAGTGATTTTGAATTTCTTGTGAGATCAGAAAATAAAATAATATTTACTATTGATAATCAAGTATCTTATCCTTTTCATGTAACATCGACAATAAAGGAAAAGATCAGTGAAAATCAATTTAAAAAAGAAATTAAAAATTTAGATAAGTTTGAAGAGAAAATTGGTCCAGATGAGAATTATGAACAAATTAAAAAATTACATTTTTATTTAGAAAAAGAGAATGTAAAATTGATATCATATAAAGAGTCAGAATTTTTTCCTAAATCTGTTTATGATTTTTTTAATAAAGAACAAATAAATGAAGATATAAAATCAATTTTACATTCTCCCACTGCTGGGGTTGTATCAAATAAAATGGTTGAGGATAATGCGGTTAGTAATATAAAAAGTATCTCTGGGATAATTCATTCAAGTAAATTAATAGTAGGTAGTTTGTTTGAGCCAACTATTACTAAACATGACCAATTTTTAATTGATGCAGGTACTGAAAAAGTTGGTGAATTGGATTTATTAGCCGGTATCTCTTTAGAGCCAAAAGAGGTTGATTTAATATTGTATTCTGGTGATGGAAGTAGTACTGATAAAATTATTTATGATGAAAAAATTGTTTTAGAACGTTCTAACATTGGAACAGAGATAGATTTGGATCATGTAAACAATTTAATCGATGTTTATTTGGTAATCCCTCAGATTGATTCCTCATCTATTACTAAGCATGATTATGATTTAGAATTAAATATTCTTGGTGATGTTAAAGAAAAACAAACTAGTAAGTTCCGGTAAGATTCTCAGCTTATAATAGTTTTTCAAATCTCTTTTCTGGAAATAATTTATTATTTACTGAAAGTTATGGTTCATACGTTATTGCCGAGAATGATGGTTATATTTTTGCTCAACAATTAATATATGACTCTAATGTTTATTCAAAAGAAGAATATGTTTTATCTTTAAACGTTTATCAGGATGATAGTGTTATTGCTAATAATAAATTTAATTTGAATCTCAAAACTGGAGTTGTTACTCAAATAGTTGATAATGAAGAGAGTATAAATAATAACAATTTTAATGGTATCACTGGAGGGGTTATTGCAAGAGAAGGAGATCCTACCTCTGGTACAGTAGATAATTTTTTGTCTTTGATGGTTGTGATGATTTTAATTACATTAGGTTTGATATATTCTAATTCAATAAAAAGAACTGTTGTTAAGAGTGTAATGAACATTGGTTCAAAAGTTAGAAATAATGTCCCAGATAGTAAAACTATTAAGAAATTAAGAAAAGCAAACCATGATTTAGAAGATTCTTTTATTAGAGATTGAGAATGGTTTCCAAAAGATTTATAATCTTAAAAGTAATCTTTGTAACTATTAGGTTGAGGTGTTAAAGAAAGATGTTAGTGTTTGGTGTGGATATTCCGTTAGTGGAAGTTGTTATATCTTTGTCAGTGATAATTATTATAGTATTGATTGAAGTAATTATTATCGTTTCTTTAATGCTTAAACAGATGAATAAATCTAAAGAGTTAACACAATTGTTAGAAAACCTTTCTGAAACAATTCTTTCTATTAAAAAAGTTGAAATTGAAGAGTTGGATAAGTTGAGGAAACGTTAAATTAATATAAAAAAATAAAATAAAAAATTATTCTTTCTTCTCTTCAAGTGGAGCAAATTCGTTAATGATCATTATTGGAATGCTAGCTTCAACCATCTTAGCTCTAACCTTCTTCATATCTTTAACACTACTCATTTGAGAAACAATCTCTTTAGCAGCTGCTTCAAATTTAGCTCTGTTAACTCTCATTTCTTCAGCTAACCTTTCTTTTTCTTCAGCTTGATGTTTTTTCTCTTCTTCAGTTAATTCAGTTTTACCAGAACTAATTTTTTCATCGAATTTCCCATCAGTAATAGCTTTAAGGGCTTCTTGAGCAGTCATACCTTCAATTAAAATACCCATTGATTGACAAGTTCCAATTATTTCTCTAACTCTGTTTTTTGTATCGTTACCTAATAATGAATCCTGTTTCATATTTGAAATCTTAATGATTTGTTCCATCATCAAATCTGCTACTTTTTCAGTAAGTGGATTAGAAGCACCTTTTGCGATACCAGCTTCTTTTTTAATTAATTGAGCTGCAGGTGGTGTTCCAATTGAAATTTCATAAGATTTCTCTTCTGTGTCAACAATAACTTTTACTGGAACTTTCATTCCTTTAAAATCACCAGTTTTTTTGTTAATATCAGCTATTACCTGACCAATATTTACTCCTGTTGGACCTAATGCTGGCCCTAATGGTGGTGCTGCAGTAGCTTTTCCACCTTCAATTAATACTTCAACTGTTTCTTTTGCCATGTTTTTTTAATTAACCTCAATAACTATAATGCGTAACTTTAGTCAAGAATTATGGGTTGTTTATATAGTTTATGGATAGTATTTGATATTGTTTGTTGTTTAGATTTTGGATTATTTTTCATGAAATATTTTTGAGCTATGAAAAAGTATTAATATATCTTCCATTTTGACCCATTTATGTATGATGAAGTGGTCAAATTGTTTGGTTCAAAATGTAAAACAGATGAAATCTTATTACTAATTGATGGTTTAAAAAAGTTAGTACGTCAAGGCTTTTACGAACATGAATTTAAAGATATAATCTCATTTTGTGAAGAAAATAATATTTTTTATTCTAAGTCTAAGTTCAAAGTAATTTTGTCTGATAAGGATTTAATTTATGGTGATTTTTCTAATAAAGGATTAGTAGCTTCTGATGATAATAATGGTGGGATGTCTTTTTATTATTTTTCAATGGATGAGAAGACAAGTTATTTAGGTAACTTTTATGAATTGTCAAATGACCAAGCTAACTTAGGACTTTTATTAGGGTATCCTAAATGTTGTGTAGATTATTTCATTAAAAATTTTTCAGAAAATAATCCTAATCCTGAAATAATTAGTTTTGGTTTACTTGATTTATCTAAAAGAGACCAAGATTTAGTTTTAATTTCTCATTTTCCTTGTTCTGAAAAGTGTGAGTTTAGTTTAGAAATCGCAAAAAATAATTTAGAGTTTTTTAGTAATAAATTTATTCATCGTTTTAATGATTTTAATGATTCAAATTTTTTGTAAATAATATTTTTTCAGTTTCAAAGTTTCGAAACTTTTATAAATGGACTATTTGATTTTCTTAATGTAATGATAAATGACAGTAATAATGAAATTGTTTTAAACCAAGATTATATCTTTGTTAATCTGGGTGGATTAATAATGGGTACTGAAGTTTATTCTAATGGTGATTCATTAAAAAGAAGTACAGAAGATGTCAAAGCATATTGTGTTTTAGGAGATAAATTACATTCTATAGATTTATCAGAAAGATCTAAAATTGGTTCTTTAGATTACATGATATCTGAAATTTTTGTAGAAGGAAAAAAAGAAGAAGACCTTACAACTCGTAAATTGTTTCATTTATATTCTAAAAATGATTCAATCAATGAAGTTACTAAGTTTGTAAAAAATAATCAAGTTGAAGTTTACTCCTCTTCTATTGTTGAAGGTAATTTATCAAAATACCTTTAATTTTATATAGTTATTAAAAGTTGATTTGAATGGATAAAAAAGAAATAATCTCTAATGTAAACCGTTTTGCTTTAGATGAATTGCTTTCTGTTATAGAAAGAGAAGATTCAAAGTTAGATTTTCTAGATAAATCAAAAGAGTTAATAATAATTGAAAGAAATCCTAATTATTTACATTATTTTGTTAATTCTCTTCTTTCTCAAATTGGGATAAATGATTATTTTGTTAAAAAAATAAATAATGTCCCTAGTTTACCTCATCATCACGTGGATAGAATGGGTGAAAAATATAATCTTGATAATTTAGGGATGAATGGATTAATGAAAGAATTTTTGGCTAGAGTAAAAAGTCCAGATAGTGCTTTTGAAAAATTGACAAGGTATTATGGCGAAGAAGAAAAGATCAGGTTTGATTCAAATAATTCGCAATTGTTTGTTGGTGATTTTTACGGTTTAAAGATAGTTTCTGAAGCAGAAGAAGATTGTAGGAACCTTAGTGATAAGATATCTAATATTAAAACAATGGATCTAATGAAGATTCATGACCATATGGCGAATCCACCATCTTCTGGTTATAGAGCTTTACATCACACTTATGCATGGAATAATGGTGTTCCAAGATTGAATGGTATTGCTTTTGAAGTTCATTATGTTACTGAACATGACAGGGTTAATAATGAACAAGGTACTAATAAAAATTTAGGCCGATCACATAGAAATTATAACCTCTCTAAATTGAAAAGAAAACATAGTAGAGGCAATTATGAGGTTGTGATAGTGGAACATGATTTACAGATCTCAGAACTAGTTAATTTTGGAGAATTAGAATTTGATTGTCAGAGGATATACCTCCCCCCTGATATTGTTAAAAAGGATGATAATGAACCATTGTGTTATCATTTCTTAAAATCTAAATAATTTATAATTTAGTTTTTCTTAATATCTCTTTAATTCTTCCAATTGGAATTGGTTTTTGTTTGGATTGAACTTCAATTAATTTGGATTTATATATTTTTTTATCTGAATGTAA